>NZ_QPFC01001015.1:0-13005 GCF_003427465.1 Nocardiopsis sp. TNDT3
GGTCCCCCCGCCCCGGCGGGACCGCTTCCTCACCCCGCCCGGGACAGCAGGAGCGAGGAGTTCTGCCCGCCGAAGGCGAAGGAGTTCGACAGGGCCAGTCCCTCGGGCATCGGCTGCGGATCCCCCAGGAGCAGGTTGAGGTCGATGTCGGGATCCACGTCGTCCTTGCTCACGTTCAGGGTGGGGACGGCCACGCCCCTGGCGAGGCTGAGCAGGCACACGATCGCCTCCAGCGCGCCCGCCGCTCCGAGCGGATGGCCGTAGTACGACTTGGTCGACGACACCAGCGGCCGGTGCGGGAACAGGGACGCGATCGCCGACGCCTCCGTCCGGTCGTTGAGCTGCGTCGACGTGCCGTGCGCGTTGACGTATCCGACCTCGGACACCCCGTGGTCGGACCTCGGCGAGAACAGCCCCGCCATCGCACGGGTGACCCCGTCCAGGTCGGGGGCGAGCAGCGAGCCCGCGTCCGAGGTGCCGTGGTAGCCCACCACCTCGCCGAGGACGGGCGCGCCCCGCCGCCGCGCGTGCTCCCACGACTCCAGGACGAGGACCCCCGCGCCCTCCGCCATCACGAACCCCGAGCGGTTGCCGGAGAAGGGCACCGACGCGCTGTCGGGATCGGACGAGGAGGTCATGGCGCCCAGCTTCCTGAACGGTTCGAGGACCTGGTCGATGACACAGGCCTCGGCGCCTCCGGCGACGGCCACTTCCAGGTCGCCCGCGCGCACCCTCCGGAACGCCTCGCCGATCGCCACGCTGCCCGAGGCGCACGCGGAGGCGTAGCTGAGCGCCTCGCCCCGCAGTCCGAACTCGATGGAGATGTTCGCCGCGATCATGTTCATGAGCCCCTTGGGCACGATCAGGGGGGAGATCTCCCGTACCCCGTGGAGGGCCCCGTCACCGAACTCGGAGGCGAGGGTCTGCACGCCGCCGATCGAGCTGCCCATGAACAGGCCCGCCCCGTGGAGCACCTCGGGCAGATCGAGCAGGCCCGCGCCGGTCAGGGCCTCCTTCGAGGCGCGCAGCGCCAGGCGGGTGACCCGGTCGGTGTGGCGGCGGACGCGGGTGGGGAACCCCTCCTCCCAACCGTCGGGCACCCGGGCGACGAGGGTCACACCCTCGATGTCCGGTTCGGTGAAGTTCGTCCTGCCGTTGAGCAGCGATCCCCAGAACTCCTCCGTGTCAGCGCCGATCGGGCTCACCACGCCGGTACCGGTCACCACGACGCGTCGTTGCGTTTCGGACACCATCAACTCCTTCTCAGGCGGGATCGCGACCTGATGAGGACGACCGCGAAGAGCACGAGCACGGTCGAGCAGGTCAGGGCGAACGGCAGATAGGACGTGCTCGCGGGGACGAAGGTGACGAAGGTGGACATGATCCGGTCGAAGAACGCCCGGACCACGGCTGAGGCGGTGAACGCGGTCAGAGCGACGAGCGACACGACCAGGGGGACCGTGTAGCCGAACACCGCCCGGTTGAGGACGCCGGGCGAGTAGCCGTTCATCCGCATGATCCTGACGAACTCGCCCTGGGTGGCGAAGGTGAAGCGGTAGATGGACAGGAGCATGATGGCCAGGAGGGCCACCGCGATACCGATGAGCAGCGACACCTGGATGTTGATGATCTCGACGATGCTCTCCCCGGAGGAGGCGATGCTCTCCCGCGAGACCGAGGGGACCGCGTCGTGCAGGTCGGGATGGCGCGACCCGGTGAACACGACCGGGACGGACGGGGCCCGCGTTCCGGAGTCCTCGATCCGTTGGTCCTCGGGTACGTACACCAGCGCGGAGGTCGCGTTGTCGGTGACGGCGCCGACCTCCAGCGTGTACTCGGCCTCGCCCTCGATGTCGGTGAACCGGAGCTCGCTGCCCTCGCCCACCCCGTACTTGTCGGCGAACGCCTCGGTGACGGTGGGTCCGTCCACCTCACCGAAGAAGCGCGAGTCCGACGGTACGGAGAACACCATCTGCGCGACGTGCTCGTCGTCGTACAGGGTGGTGAGCCGGGCGGGCTCGTCCTCGTCCCTTTCCAGGCCCGCTTCGGCCACGGCGTCCGACAGCACGTACATGTACTCGTAGTCGGTGTCCGTTTCGAGCATCGCCACGTACTCGTCCACCGAGATCTTCAGCATGAACGAGAAGTTCACGAAGAGGCTGACGATCAGTACGAGCGCGACCAGGGACAGCGGTTCCCGGGGGTTGCGCAGGGCCTTGACCAGCCGTAGCCGCAGCCCGAAGTCGGGGATGAACCGCAGCCCCGAGGTGGACACACGGGGCTCCCGGCGTACCCTGCGGCGCTGGCGGGGCCTTCGGTGGACCATCCGGTAGCAGGCGTAGTCCACGAGGAGCAGCACGGCGAGGGTGACCAGGGAGACGGCGACCAGCACCGGGACGTCGACCGAGAGCGGCGGATAGTTGTAGAGCCTGCCGTTGATCGACATGATCGGTGTCGCCGCCACCGCCGTCAGGGCCGTGCACACGGCCCAGGCCGCGACGAGTGTGAGCACCGTCTCGACCCGGTAGTGCCCGCGCAGGCGGGAGGTGAGCCCGAGCCGCTCGAAGGTGGCGATGTCGCGCTGTTCCCTTCTGCGCGTCTCGAAGTGGTACACGGACACCAGGGCGACGATGATGGCCGTGAAGATGACGAAGATGAGCGCGGCCAGGTCGCGCGGGGCGGCGGAGTCCCCGATGACCTGCTGGATCCGGGAGTTGTTGTCCGAGTCGCGTATGAGCGAGGGAGCGTACTCGTCGATGACGGACGCGACGTCGGTGCGCTCGTCGAAGGAGAACTGCCGGGTCGCCTCGTCGAGGAACTCCGCGTCGAAGGTGTCGCCGGTGACGAACGCCATGCCGAAATCGTCCGCGTTCGGCTGGAGGACCAGTTCGCTGCTCTTGGTGGTCATGTAGTCGGGTGCGGTCGCGAAGCCGACCACTTCGAGGTCGAGGGACCCGACGGTGACGCGGTCGCCGACCTCCAGCCCGTGGGCGTTGGCGTACTGCTCGTCGAGCAGCACGTCGTCGTCGGCCTCCAGGTCCCGTCCGGCGACCACCGCGTGCAGGTTGATCGACTCCCGGGGAGGGAACAGCCGCAGCGTGGAGTCGTCCGGTCCCGGCACGTCGGCGCTGAGCACCGACTCCACTCCGTCGGCCACCTCGCCCCGTACCTGCTCCCCCTCCCCGTCGTCGGCGAGGAAGTACCCCTCCTCCTGGTTGTTCTCCTGGGCGAAGCGTTCGAGGTCGCCGAGCACGCTCGTGGACGCCACGAAGAAGGAGTTGCTCAGGGTGAACCCGATGACCGTGATGAGGAAGAGCGTCACGAGTTCGGGCCAGTTGCGTTTCGCTCGTCGACGCACACGCTTGCGCAGCGTGTCGCGGAGGGCGGGGCTCACCATGCGACCGACGAGGCGTCCACGGGGGCCAGGCCCCGGTCGTCGGAGACGACGCGGCCGTCGTGCAGGCGCACGACCTGGTGGGAGATCCCCGTGACCAGCTCGTTGTGCGTGATCATCACGATGGTGACACCGAACCGCAGGGTCAGGTCCTGGAGCACCGAGAAGACCTCGCGGGTCGACACCGTGTCGAGCGCGCCCGTGGGCTCGTCGCAGAACAGGATCGCGCACTCCTTGTTGAGCGCCCTCAGGATCGCGCACTTCTGCCGCTGGCCGCCGGAGCACTCACCGGGGAAGCTGTCCACCACGCCGCGCAGGTTCCAGCCGTCGATGAGCTCGTCCACCTTCGGGATGAGCGGCCGGTCGAGCACGATGTTCTCGTGGAGCGTCAGGTCCCCGACCAGGTTGTACTCCTGGAAGACGAACGCGATCTCGTCGCGGCGGAAGCGGTCGACCTCCCGGCGTGACAGGGAGTGGACGTCGCGGTCGGCGACGGTGACGGTGCCGGAGTCGATCCCCTCCAGACCGGACAGGCAGTTGAGGAGTGTGGACTTCCCGGACCCGGACGGGCCGAGGATGGTGCAGAGCGTCGCCTCCTCGATCTTCAGGGACACCCCCTTGAGCACGGTGGTGCCGTGCTCCCCGCCGACGGGGAACGACTTGACCAGGTTCTCCGCCGTGATCACGAGGCGCCCTCCGCCCGCCGCACGAGCAGGAAGTACGAGTAGTACATGCTGTCCGCCGGAACGATCTCCTCCACGGCCAGGCCGGCCTCCGAGAGCTGGTCCTGGAGCGTGCTCCAGTAGGCCACCGACCGGAAGTCCGACAGCACGCGGTTGAGGAGAGCCTCGGCCTTGACCAGGGAGTTGCCCACACCGGACAGGTAGAGCTGGATGCCCGGCACCGGGGAGGTCGAGCGCACGAGGACCTCCTGGACGTCCTCGAAGTCGGGGAAGTACTGGCCGATGACGTAGGTGCCCGTCGGCGACAGGACCTCACGGACCCTGCGGAAGAACGGGACGCGCTCCTCCTCGGGCATGTAGAAGATCATGAAGCTGCTCAGGACCATGTCGAAGCGGTCGGTGGTGTCGTGGTCGGTGAACCGGACCGATTCCACGCGTGTGTTCGGATGGCCGGACAGCCGCTCGCGTGTGGCGTCGGCGACCTTCACCTGGGGTTCCAGACCGACCATCCGTGCGGTGGGCAGGGTGGAGAGCACCGAGCTCATGTGCAGGCCGTCACCGCAGCCGATGTCCAGGACGGACGCGGGGGAGAGGCGGCGGCAGAGCCGTTCGAACGAGCGCTTCGTGTAGAGCTCGTAGGCCAGGGCCCCGAGGTCGGAGTAGAACTTCTCGGAGAAGGAGGGCGCGACCTGGGCGTCGAACCCCATGCCCTCCAGTTCGAGGATGTACCGGCTGAGGACGATCAGGTAGCGCACGTCCGGTCGGTGGAGCGGCCCGGTCTCCCCGTCCGCCTCGGCCTTGCGGATGAGCCCTCGGACGAACACGTAGTCCTTCTCGGCCTCGGCGCGCGGGCGCGTGGCCGAGTCGCCGCCGAAGCCGGGGAACCCGGTGGTGTAGGCGGGTTCGGGGACGACGGCGCCGTCCACCCGTGCGGCGACGCCCAGCTCCAGGGCGAGCCGGAGGAAGTCGTCGAGGATCCGGGGGTCGGTGTCCGGGCGCGCGGACAGGTCGCCGTCGGGGAACTCCCGGTCCATGAGGGTGAGCACGATGTGCCGGAGGAACCCCTGGAGCTTGGACAGGAGGAGGAGCTGGAGCAGGGGGCCGCCGCGCAGGCCCAGCCCGTTCGCCGCCGCCAGCGCCGCGCGGACGACGGGCGTCTGCCGGGAGCGGAGCGCCAGGTCGTGCCGCCTGAGGGCGATCTCGCTGTGCCTCATCGGGTGGCCTCCAGCTCGTTCAGCGCCTTGAAGGTCACCTCGAGGTCCTCCTCGGTGTGCAGGCGGGACAGGAAGAAGCGGAGCCTGGCCTCGTCCTCCCGGACCGCCGGGTGCAGGATGGGCGCCACGTTGATGCCGCTGACGTGCAGCTGTTCGGAGAACCTCAGGGCGAGGGCGGAGTCGCCGGTGATGAGCGGGACCACGGGCGTGCCCCCGCTCTTGCCCGTGTCCAGGCCCATGTCCCTCAGGGTGTCGAGGAAGCGCTGGGAGATCCCGTGCAGCTCGTCGATCCAGTGGGGGTTCTCCTGGCACAGGCGGATCGACTCCAGGGCCGCCGCGGTGTTGGCGGGGGTCATGCCCACGCTGAAGACGAAGCCGGGGAGGTTGTAGCGCAGGTACTCGACGAACCCTCGGCTTCCGGCGATGTAGCCCCCGCAGCTGTTGAAGGCCTTGCTGAGGGTGCCCATGTGGATGTCGACGCGGCGCGGGTCGACACCGAAGTGGCTGGCCACGCCGCGGCCCGCGCGCCCCACGGTGCCGATCGAGTGGGCTTCGTCGATCATGAGGAAGGCGTCGTGGTGCTCCTTGATCCGCAGCAGCTCCGGCAGGGGGCACAGGTCGCCGTCCATGCTGTAGACGCCCTCGACGACGATGACGACGTTGCGGAACCTGGGGCGCAGCCGTGCCAGCTCCTGCTCCAGGTTCTCCATGTCGTTGTGCTTGAAGGGCTTGCGTTTGGCGTCGGAGAGCAGCGCGCCCTGGATGAGGCTGTTGTGGGCCAGGGAGTCGTGGAGGATCAGGTCGTCCTCACCGAACAGGTTCCCGAGGATGTTGACGTTGGTGCTGTGCCCGCCGACCTGCACGAGCGCGTCGTCCACGCCGATGAAGTCGGCGATCGTGCGCTCCAGTTCCCCGTGGAGGCCGATCTCGCCGCCGATGAGCCTGCTCGCCGAGACCGAGGTCCCGTGCTCCGCGACGGCGTCGTCGACGGCCTTGCGGATACGGGGGTGGCCGTTGGTGCCGAGGTAGTTGTAGCTGGAGTAGTTCACGAACGTGCGGGCGCCGACACTGATCGTGTTCGCGGCGATCCCGCGGTAGGCGGCGAAGTAGGGCAGGTCCTCCTGTCCGCGGAGGAAGTCCCCGAACTGGACGATCTTCTCCATCCGTGCGATGCCCTCGGGAGCCGCGGGGGCGTCCGCCGGGGTGTCCTCGACCAGCGCGTGCAGACGGAGTTCGAGGTCGGCGTAGGTGATGTCGTCCTGGAAGTCCTCCCACGGGTCGATCGAGCGGATCTGGGGGTAGTTCTTGGCGAGGCTGGAGACGAGGTCCATGATCATGATCGAGTCGAACCCGAGGTCGTCGATCATGAGTTTTCCAGGGTCGATTTCGTGGGTTTCGTACGAGGCTATTTCGGCGACGGTCTTGAGTAGATCGGTACTCATGTTACTCGTGTGGCTCATGGGGGCTCCAAGTCGTTCTTCACGGCTTCTGAGACACGTGTTCGTGAATGTGTTCCGCTGCTGACGCCGCCCCGTCGACTCCGGAGAGGAGTTCGCGGAGGGTGCGTGCGCGGGAACGGGTGCGGGGGTCCGTGAGGACCTTCTCCACGGCATTGCGGAAAGAGGCTCCGGAAACGTCCTTGGGGGAGACGGCGACGGCGTTTCCGAAGCGGACGCAGTCCGCCACGTTCCACCGCTGCTCCATCTGCAGGCCGATTCCGACGAAGGGTTTTCCGGTCGTGACCGCGGTCTGCACGGTCCCCTCGCCCCCGTGGATCACGGAGGCGTCGATGAGGTCGCCGAGCAGGTGTGCGGGGAGGAGGTCGCGCACGTGGATGTTGTCCGCGACCTGGGGGAGGTCGCTCTCCTCCAGGTAGGAGGCGACGGGGGCGATGACGGTGACGGGCATCCGGGAGAGCTCGGTGAGGACCCGGAGCACCACTTCCCGGTTCCCGGAACTGCCCATGGCGAAGTAGACCACCGGGCGCTTCGCCCGCGCCGAGGCCTCGGCGACGCGGACCACGTCCGGAGGGATCTCCCGGTCGATCCGGGCGAAGACCGGGCCGACCAGGCGGTAGTTCGCGGGCATCCGGTAGGGGCGCAGGTAGCAGGAGAGGGAGGTGATCAGGTTGAGGTCGGCGTCGAGCGCCTGGATGGTGCGACCGGGCAGCCTGACCCCGTGCTCGCGCGCGACTGCCCGGAAGGCCGCGGGCTTGTAGGTGGTCACCCGGGCGGCCTCCCGCAGGAGCGCGGCGGCGCCGGTGTTGACCGCCCGGGGGAGCGGGCCGTCCCCTTCGGCGAGCGGCAGCGACCGCGTCTGGAGGATGTGGGGCCAGCTGTAGGCGAAGGGCTTGACGTAGACGAGCGGCACGCCGGCGGCACGGGCGGAGACGAACTGGCTGAGCGTCGTGCCGATCACGACCGCCGCCGGGCGGAGCGTGCCGATGAGGGCGAGTTCACTGGCGACGCGGGTGCGGAGCATCGCGGCGGTGAAGGGGTGCCGGACCGCCTTCCCCTGGTCGACGCGGATCAGCTGGTCCGCGTCCTCGTCGGTCAGCGCGGGGGCCAGGCGGTGAAACGTGAACCCGGCCTCTTCAATGAGGCCGGAGTATCTTTCGGAATACCCGGAAAAGACGCATTCATATGTTTCACGGAGGTGTTTCGCCACCTCGATGGACCGGGTTGTCTCCGCGAGATTGAATGTCTCGGGGGCGAACAATATAACGCGCACCAGTAAACGCACCTAAGCAAAATTTATGGGACGTCCACGAAAGTAGCATTGGCGAATATAAGCGTCAAATGTGACGCGTATCACACTAAAAGTCTCATGTTTTGGAGGGCCAGGTGGGGAAGGCGTGGGGCAGGGGCGTTGCGTCGGGCCGGTGCGTGTTCCCTGGTGAAGGTTTTCCGTCCTCGGGGCGGAGGAATCGGTGGATTCACGTTCTGCTGTCACTTCTTGCAGTATTTCGACCACGAAGAGAAATGTTGGATTCGCGTTT
This sequence comes from Nocardiopsis sp. TNDT3, assembly GCF_003427465.1. Lineage (NCBI taxonomy): Bacteria > Bacillati > Actinomycetota > Actinomycetes > Streptosporangiales > Nocardiopsidaceae > Nocardiopsis > Nocardiopsis sp. TNDT3. The sequence continues at coordinate 8,290 of NZ_QPFC01001015.1, forward strand.
CTCGCTTTTCCGCGGTCATGTTGCGCGCTTGTTACCGCGGGGCGGCTTCACTGTGCCACTGCCGGGGCGCGGGGGTGTTCGCACCGGCGCGCCGCCGGGCGGCGGGTGGGAGCGCGGCGTTCGGGGCGCGCCGATTCCCCGGTTCCCGGCCCACCGGTCGGCCACCGGGGCTCCCGTCGCGCGTCCCACGGGGGGCGAGGCGCCCGGGCGGGTCCGCCCGGGCCCCGGGCCAGCGGATCGGACGGGTCCGCCCTCGGAGGGTCCGGAGGAGGGCGGGGCGCGTGGTGTCCGCGCCGGACGGACCGGTGGGGACGGCCAGGGCTCCGAACAGGGCGGACGCGGTTGTCCACAGGCTTTCTGCGGCGAATCCACCCAACGCCTAACCTGGCCGGAGCAGAGGAAACGACGTCTGGGGGACAGCGATGACGGGACGGTACGGAGGAGGCCAGGGGCGCCGGTACGGGGGCCGCGGCGGCGGGCGCGGGCCCGAACCCGAGCCGATCCGCGGAGTCCGCGACGGGGCCCGGCTCTCCGAGGAGCTCCTGCGCATGGACGGCGCCTCCTACGGCCGCTACAAGTCACTCAGGGGCGACTGGGACTTCGGCGACTTCACCCTGACCGTGCAGCGGGTCCAGGCCGACCCCTTCGCACCGCCCTCGCGGGTGCGCGTGCTCATCCCGGACGCCGGCGTCCCCAAGAGCGCCTGGGGCGACCCGGTGCGCCGCCGCGCCACCGCCGACTACCTGGGGCGGCGCGCCCGCCGGCTCCTGCGCGGATCGCTGCTCAGGATCGACACCGGCGGCCAGGAGGTGATCGAACGCTCCTCCTGCCAGCTCACCGACGGCGGTATCGACCTGCGCATCGGCATCGACCTGCCCGGCCACGGCCGCCGCATCGACGGACGCACCGCCGAGCGGGAGCTGTGCCGCACCCTGCCCCGCCTGGTGGACGACCTGGACTGGGAGGAGGTCGACGCCGAGGAGGCCGCGGCCTTCGCCGACACCGTCGCCGACACGGTCGCCCTTCGCTCCCAGCTGGAGGAGAGGGGCCTGGTGGCCTTCGTCGCGGACGGCGCCGTGCTGCCCCGGCGCAGCGGTGTCAGCGACGAACCCATGACAGGCGGCGCCGTGCCCTTCGCCTCCCCCGAGGGCCTGCGGGTCAGCGTCGACCTGCCGCACCGGGGCACGGTGAGCGGCATGGGCGTGCCCGAGGGCATCACCCTCATCGTCGGCGGCGGCTTCCACGGCAAGTCCACCCTGCTGCACGCCCTGGAGCGCGGCGTCTACGACCACGTTCCCGGCGACGGCCGCGAACTGGTGGTGACCAGGGGCGACGCCGTCAAGATCCGCGCGGAGGAGGGCCGCAGGGTCGAACGCGTGGACGTGAGCCCCTTCGTGCGCAACCTGCCCACCGGCGCCGACACGAGCGACTTCCGCACCGAGAACGCCTCCGGGTCCACCTCGCAGGCGGCCAACATCTGCGAGGCGGTCGAGGCGGGGGCGCGCACCCTGCTGGTGGACGAGGACTCCACCGCCACCAACCTGATGATCCGCGACGAGCGCATGCAGGCCCTCGTGCACGGCGACCGGGAGCCCCTCGTCCCCTTCATCGACCTCGTCCGGCCCCTGCGTCGCGAGCACGGGGTGTCCACGGTCCTGGTCATGGGCGGCAGCGGCGACTACTTCGACGTCGCCGACCACGTCGTCATGCTCGACGCCTACCACCCGCACGACGTCACCGAACGGGCCCGCGAACTCGCCCGCGAGCGCGTGGACGCGGACTTCGCCCTGCCGCGCCCCCGCGTGGTCGATCCCGCCTCCGTGGACGACGGCACCTCGCGGGGCCGGGGCCGGATCAAGCGCCGCGACATGGACGTGCTGGTGTTCGGCGACCACGACGTCGACGTGCGCGCGGTGGAGCAGTTCGTCGACCCCGGGCAGATCACCGGTGCCGGGCTGGCCCTGCGCGAGCTGGTCGCCGGACGCCACCTGGACGGCGGCCGCACCCTCGCCGAGGCGCTCGACTCCCTGGAGGAGGCCCTGGACAGAAGGGGCGTCACCCTGCTGGGCTCCGACTTCGGCGGCGACTACGCCCTGCCGCGCCGCTTCGAGGTAGCCGCCGTCCTCAACCGGCTGCGCTCGCTGCTGGTGGCCGACCTGCACTGAGCCGCGGGGGCGGGGCCGGGGTGTGGCGGTCCTCTCATGCCCCGGTTGCAGGAAGCTCCCTCCACCGGTCGGGGTTGGTAGGGGTGTGGGCGAGCGTCCTCGCACGGCTCCACCGGCCGGGGTTCCCTTTCCGCGCCGACCGGTGGCGGTGGTGTCGTGGGGCGTGAGCGCCCTCGCGCGGCTCAGTCGGTGGGCTGGTGGGTCGGTATTCTGGAGAAGCAGGGCACAGCCTCCCAGGCGGTGCGAATCGGGCCTCCCCGGCCGTACCCCGGCGCCCGACCGCCGCGCGAGCGCGGCCCTGTGATCCCGACCAGTTTTGGAGACGAGAACCCGGTGCGTGATTCCGCAGATCTGTACGAACTCCACCCAGGCTTCGAGGATGTCGCCGGCCTGGCGATGCTGGTCTGTCTGGACGGCTTCGTGGACGCCGGACACGCCGGGCGCCAGCTGATCACGTCGCTGTTCGAACGGTTCACCGCGGAGGAGGTCGCGACCTTCGACGCCGACCGCCTCGTGGACTACCGCTCGCGCCGTCCGACGATGACCTTCGTCGAGAATACCTGGACCGCCTACGACGCGCCCAAGATCGCCCTGTACCGGCTGCACGACGACGAGGGCGCCCCCTTCCTGGTCCTGCACGGCCCGGAGCCGGACCGCGAGTGGGAGGCCTTCGCCGCCGCCGTGGGCCGCCTCGTCGACCACTTCTCCGTCACGCTGTCCGTCAGCGTCCACGGCATCCCCATGGCGGTCCCGCACACCCGGCCGGTCACGGTCACCCCGCACTCCACCCGCCCCGAGCTGGTCGAGGGGCACACCCCGTGGATCGGCCGCGTCGAGGTGCCCGGCAGCGCCACCTCACTGCTGGAGTACCGGCTCGGCGAGCGGGGCCACGACTTCGTGGGCTACGCCGTCCACGTGCCCAGCTACCTGGCCCAGGCCCAGTACCCGCGCGCGGCCATCGCCGCCGCCGAGTACGTGGCCGGGGCCACCGGCCTGGCCCTGGCCACCACGGAGATGGAGGAGGTCGCCGCGGCGACCGACGTCGACATCGCCGAACAGGTCATGGCCTCCGAGGAGATCCAGCGCGTCGTGGCCAACCTGGAGCGCCAGTACGACGACATCATGTCCTCCCGGACCGACCCCGAGGAGCGTCCCACGCTCCCGCTGGCCGACGACGACGCCCAGCTGCCCACCGCCGACGAGCTCGGCGCCGAACTCGAACGCTTCCTCGCCGAGCGCGAGGGCGAGGGAAACGGATGACCGTGTTCTACCAGATGCTCTTCCGCTCGGTCCTGCGCCACATGGACGCGGAGAAGGTCCACAGGCTCAGCTTCGCCGCGCTGCGCGGCGTGACCTCCCTGCCCGCCGTGGCCTCCGCCATGAAAGGCGTGCTCGGGCCGCGCGAGCCGGAGCTGACCGTGCACGCCCTCGGGCAGGAGTTCCCCGGCCCGCTGGGGCTCGCGGCCGGTTTCGACAAGAACGCGGAGAGCCCCTCCGGGCTGGCGGCGCTCGGCTTCGGCTTCGTGGAGGTGGGCACCGTCACCGCCCAGCCCCAGCCGGGCAACCCGCGGCCGCGCCTGTCCCGGCTGGTGGCCGACCGCGCGATCGTCAACCGCATGGGCTTCAACAACGAGGGGTCGGCCCTGGTCGCCGAACGCCTCCACCACCGGCGCGGCGGCCGCCGTCCCGTGCTCGGCGTCAACATCGGCAAGACCAAGGTCACGCCCGAGGAGGAGGCCCCCGCCGACTACGCCCTCAGCGCCCGGCGCCTGGCCCGCTACGCCGACTACCTGGTGGTCAACGTCAGCTCGCCCAACACCCCCGGGCTGCGCAACCTCCAGGGCGTGGAGCGGCTGCGCCCGCTCCTGGCCGCCGTGCGCGAGGCCATGGCCGAGGCCGGTCGCCCGGACCTGCCCCTCCTGGTGAAGATCGCCCCCGACCTCGCCGACGAGGACGTCGACGCCGTCGCCGACCTCGCGCTGGCCGAGGGACTCGACGGCATCATCGCCACCAACACCACCATCTCCCGTGAGGGCCTGACCACCCCCGCGGCGCAGGTGGAGGCGGCCGGTGCGGGCGGCCTGTCCGGCGCCCCCCTCAAGCGGCGCTCCCTGGAGGTGCTGCGCCGCCTGCGCGCCCGTGTGGGCGACCGGGTGACCCTGATCGCCGTCGGCGGCATCGAGACGCCCCTGGACGCCTGGTTCCGCATCCGGGCGGGGGCCAGCCTCGTGCAGGGCTACACCGGCCTCATCTACGGCGGTCCGCTCTGGCCCCGCCGCATCAACCGCGGCCTCGCCCGGCTGGTGCGGGCCTCCGGCCACCGTTCCATCAACGAGGTCGTCGGAGCCGACGTCCCCTCCCCGGCCGCCCCGGCGGCCGACACTGGGCAGGGGGCGGACCCCGCCGCGGCCACAGCCAAGGGCTGAGCCCGCCGCCGGAGCCCGGGTCCGCGGACCCGCCACCGACGAACGGACCCGCGGCTCCGCCTCCCGGGGCCGCGACCGCCACCCAGGGGCGCGACGCGGCCGCACGGACGCGGGGGGGGGGGGGG
>NZ_QPFC01001016.1:0-9543 GCF_003427465.1 Nocardiopsis sp. TNDT3
GGAGGCGCGGGCGAGCAGGTCCAGCAGGGCGGTGGCGGTGCGCAGGACGGCCCGGTCGGTGACGTCCAGCGGCTCGGGGCGGCCGACCAGGACCACTCCGTGCTCCTGCGGCGGGGTGCCGACGGTGTGCAGGAAGACCTCGTCCCCCCGCACACGGGCCTTGGCGCCGCGCGGGCCGCGCGGCCGGGTGAGCCGGTCCGCGAGCCCGCGCAGTTCGGGGTCCAGCTCCGCCGGGGCGCCCGGCGTGCGGTGGGCGCCGCCCGGCACGGCGGGCGACGGGCGGGCCAGGACCGCCCAGCCGTCCAGGGCGTCGGCCAGGACCCGCAGGACCCGGTCCACCGGGGCGTCGGCGGTGACGGCCAGGGCCAGGGCCTGGTGCGCCTCGCCCAGGCGGCGCAGGTCGCGCAGGTGCAGCTCCTGGAGTTCGGCGCCCACGGCCTGGCTGACGGCGGCGAAGGGTGTGGGGCGGGGCACCTCCACCAGGGGCAGCCCCCGTGCGCGGCACTGCTCGACCAGCCCGGCGGGGACGGTGTCGTGCACCGGGGTCACACCGAAACCGAGGGCGCTGACCCCCGCGCCGACCAGGGAGTCCACGTAGCCGCGCAGCCCGGCGGGGGCGGCGGGCAGGTTGACGCCCGCGGTGAGCAGCAGTTCACCGCCGCGCAGGTAGGCGGCCGGGTCGGCCAGCTCGCTGGCCACCGCCCAGCCGATCCCCGGGTCCCCGGCGGCCACGAGGGTGGTCAGCCCCAGGTCGCGGCGGCCCACGACGGTGCTCAACGGGACCGTGTGGCCCTGCGCCCCGCTCTGTCCCGACACCCCTGACCCCCTTCGCGAACCGGCCCGCGTCCCCGCCCGGCGGACCGGAGAGGACAGATGCCTCCGGGTGCCCGTGTTCGGGAGCGCTGACCACGTGTTCTGGATACCTCATCCAGTACAACGCACCTTTGTGGATGATTCGTCCACTGGAGGAGACCGCGTCGGCTGCCTAACCTGACCAGGGTTCGTGTGATCCGCCACGACATGGTCGCCTTCGTTCCCCCCACGCCCCTCCTCCCGCGCCCGGAGTGCCCGGACAGCCGCCGCGCGGCGGGACGGCCCCGGGCCCCCGGCCGCATGGGGGGCCGAACGCGGACGGCGCGACCGACGCGGGCCCGTACGCGCCCGCGGACCGTACCGAACACCGCACCGACGACGAGAAGGACACCCGTGAACGCACCGATCGGCCCCACCGACTCCAGCCTCGTACCGCGCTTCGCCGGACCGGCCACCTTCGCCCGGCTGCCCCGCATCGACCAGGTCGGGCACGCCGACATCGCCGTGGTCGGCGTCCCCTTCGACACCGGCGTGTCCTACCGCCCCGGCGCGCGCTTCGGCCCCTCGGCCATCCGCGAGGCCAGCCGCCTGCTGCGCCCCTACAACCCGGGCCTGGACGTGTCCCCGTTCGCCTCCGCGCAGGTGGTCGACGGCGGCGACATCGCGGTCAACCCCTTCTCGATCGGCGACGCGGTGGAGACCCTGGACCAGGGCGCCTCCGAGTTCGTACGGGCGGGCACCCGCCTGGTCACCCTGGGCGGCGACCACACCATCGCGCTGCCCCTGCTGCGCTCGCTGTACCGCCGGCACGGGCCGATCGCCCTGCTGCACTTCGACGCCCACCTGGACACCTGGGACACCTACTTCGGCGAGCCCTACACCCACGGCACCCCGTTCCGCCGCGCCGTGGAGGAGGGCATCCTGGACACCGAGGCCCTGTGCCACGTGGGCACCCGCGGTCCGCTCTACGGCAAGAAGGACCTGGAGGAGGACCGCCGCTTCGGCTTCGGCATCGTCACCTCCGCCGACGTCATGCGCAGGGGCGTGGACGAGGTCGCCGACGCGCTGCGCCAGCGCATCGGGAACCGCCCGCTGTACGTGTCGGTGGACATCGACGTGCTCGATCCGGCGCACGCGCCCGGCACCGGCACCCCGGAGGCGGGCGGCCTGACCAGCCGCGAACTGCTGGAGATCCTGCGCGGGCTGGCCTCCTGCAACCTGGTGGGCGCCGACGTGGTGGAGGTCGCCCCGGCCTACGACCACGCGCAGATCACCGCGACCGCCGCCTCGCACGTGGCCTACGACCTGGTCAGCGTCCTGGCGCTGAACCACGGGGGCTGAGTCCGCGCGCCGCGGCGGAGGCGGGCGCCCGGCCGGTGGCGCCGCCCCGCCCCGCCCGGGGCGCCGGGGTCAGACCTCGGCGCCCTCGCGGCGGGCGCGCAGGTGGGCCCAGGTCAGGTCGGTGACGTGCCGGGCCATGGTCTCGGGGCTCTCCTCGGGGTGCTCCAGGAACCAGTCGGCGAAGGCGTCGGCGGTGCTGACCGCGATGCGCGCCAACAGCTGGGCGTCCTTGGGGTCGAGGTCGCCGTAGCCCTCGCGCGTGCACGCGGTGACGAGGTCGGCCACCTCGGCCGTCACGCGGTCCCTGAGCCGCACGGCCTCCCCGGCGAAGGGCTCGCCCCGCAGGTCCGCGTGCCGGTACAGCACGGTCCAGCTCGCGCGGTTGCCGGTGACGAAGACGAAGAAGGCGCGCATGCCCCGGTGCAGGGGGTCCTCCCCCGCCGGGGCGTGCGGATCGTGCGCCGCGGCGCGCACGGCCTCGATGAGCCGATCGGTCTCACGGCGCACGCAGGCGGTGAAGATCCGTTCCTTGGAACCCAGGTACTGGTACACGGTGGGCTTGGAGGTCCCGGCCGCCTCGGCGATCTCCTCGACGCTCACGGTGTGGTAGCCGCCGCGCGAGAACGCGGTGACGGCGGCGTCGATCATCTGCTCTTCCCTGAGCTGACGCGGGAGTCTGCGCTGTGTGCTCTTCACCGTGTCTCCCGGAAGCTGCCCCGTCCTCCAGGGCTGGGAGGAATCCAGGGCACACGACCACCACATTTCCGTTCTGCCTTACCCATGATCTCCCTTGGTGTAATTTTTGCCGTATGCGGACGGCGTACAAGTGCCGGGCCTACCCGGACCCCGCACAAGCGGCCCAACTGGGTCGCACGTTCGGATGCGTGCGCCTGGTCTGGAACAAGACCCTCGCCGACCGCCACACCGCCTACCACCAGCACGGAGAGAAGACCTCCTACAAGCAGACCGACCAGGCGCTGACCGGGTGGAAGAAGACCCCTGAGCTGGCGTTCTTGTCCGAGGTGTCCTCGGTTCCCTTGCAGCAGACCCTGCGCCACCAACACAGCGCGTTCGCGAACTTCTTCGCCCAACGCGCCCGCTACCCCCGGTTCAAGAACCGGTCCGGTCGGCAGTCGGCGCACTACACCCGCAGCGCGTTTCGCCTCCGCGACGGTGCGCTGTTCCTGGCCAAACACCAGAGGCCGCTGAAGGTGGCCTGGTCCTGGCCCGAGACAGACCTGGCCGCCCTGGACCCGACCACGGTGGTCATCTCGCGTGAGGCGGACGGGCGCTGGTATGCGACCTTCTCCGTGGACACCGACGACCCCGACCCCGTACCGGACACCGGTTCTGAGGTGGGTGTGGACCTGGGAGTGAAGGACTTCGCGACCCTGTCCACGGGCGAGAAGATCGCCAACCCCCGCCACCTGGAGCGCAAAGCCCGCAACCTCAAGCGTTACCAACGACGCATGGCACGCAAGGTGAAAGGCTCGAACAACCGCCGCAAGGCCAAGCGCAGGGTCGCGGCCGCGTACCGCAAGGTCCGCCACGCCAGACAGGATTTCCTGCACAAGACCACCACCCGCCTGGTGCGCGAACACGACCTGATCGCGATCGAGGACCTGAACGTGCGGGGCATGACCTCCTCCGCACGCGGCACCGTCGTCCAGCCGGGAAGGAACGTCGCGCAAAAGCGTGGCCTGAACCGGTCGGTGCTCGATGCCGCTCTGGGTGAGTTCCGCCGCCAACTGGAGTACAAGGCCGAACGCTACGGTCGAACCCTCGTGGTGGTCGACCGGTGGTATCCCTCCTCGAAGACCTGCTCGAAGTGCGGGTACCTGCTGGATCGGCTTTCGCTGGGCACCCGGTCGTGGACGTGCCCTTCCTGTCGCACCCGACATGATCGGGACCTCAACGCGGCCAAGAACGTTCTTGCGGCTGGTCGAGTCGCAGCCCGAGAAGCAGTCTCGGGTGATGCCTGTGGAGCTGGTGTGAGTCGGCAAGGGGCCTCCCTTCCGCTGTCGGCTGCGAAGCAGGAAACCGGACCCGTGAGGGTCGCTGCGCGAGCGGCACCAGGCTTTTAGACTCGGTCGGAATCCCCCTCTCCTTCGAGGAGAGGGAGGAAGTCAAGTACTCAGACTTTATTGCGGCGGGGCCGCCCGGCCAGGGGCGGTGGTCCCCCGTACGCGCGCCCGGGCGCGGTCCGCGGCGGGCCCGCGTGCGTGACCTGTGGCGTTAGCCTGATGAGCCCGTTTCGCGGTGGTATTTCCCACACCGGCCCGGCCCCGCGACGGGCCGAACGGCGGCGGGTCCACGCATCGGCGGGTCCGGGCGCCCCTGCTGCGGGCCTCCCTCACACGGGGGCGTCGCGCAACACCAGGGTGCAGCACTTGGCGCCGCCCCCGGCCCGGCGTAGTTCATCCAGCTCCACGGGGTGGACGGCGTAGCCCAGGGCTCGCAGGCGGTCGGCCAGGGCGGTGGCCTCGGCGGCGATGACGACGTTGCGGCCGTCGCACACGGCGTTGAGGCCGAGCACGGCGGCGTCCTCCTCGGTGGCCAGGAGCGCGTCCGGGAAGAGCGAGCGCAGCACCCGCCGGCTTCCGGCCGAGAAGGCACCGGGGTAGTAGGCGATCTGGTCCCCGGAGAGGGTGAACAGCGCGGTGTCCAGGTGGTAGAAGCGCGGGTCGGTCAGCTGGAGGGTGACGACGGGGCGGCCCAGGAAGCGCTCGGCCTCCTGGTGCGCGGCGGCCTCGGTCCGAAACCCCGTGGCGGCCAGGACCACCTCGTCCAGGGTGAGGAAGTCGCCCTCGCCCTCGTTGACGTGCTTGGGCTCGCGGGTCTCGGTGTAGCCCGCCTGGCGGAACCAGTCGAGGTAGGCCGGGCCCTCCGGGGTGCGCTCGGCGCTGGCGAAGCGCGCCCCGTAGACCCTGCCGTCCACGACCAGGGCCCCGTTGGCTGCGAAGACCATGTCGGGCAGGCCGTCGACGGGGGCGATCTCGCTGACGCGGTGCCCCAGGGAGAGGTAGAGGTCGCGCAACCCCTCCCACTGCCGGATGGCGCGTGCGCGGTCCACGCCCGCCGCCGGGTCCATCCAGGGGTTGATCGCGTACTCGACCGCGAAGTAGGTGGGGCGGCACATGAGGTAGTGCCGCGGAACCGCTGCCGGACCGACCGGTCGAGCCATGGGACCTCCCGTACACCGTGCGGGACACTGGGCGGCCCCGGTGGCGCGTGGGTTCACTGCGCCTCGGGTCCGCACGGACGAAAGGGGACATACCCCTCTGCGGCGCGAGTGCAACGCGGCGCGGCCCTTCCGGGAGGACCGCGCCGCGCCGGATCAGGCCGGGGAGCAGGCCGCGCCGTTGAGGGCGAAGCCGGTCGGCTCACCGGAGTCGCCGGTGTGCGTTGCCTGGTAGCCGATGCCCACACTGGCGCCGGGGGCGATGACGGCGTTGTAGGAGGCGTTGGCGGCGGTGACCGCGCCCTGGCGCGGACCGTAGGAGGCGTTCCAGCCCGAGGTGATGGTCTGGCCCGCGGGCAGGGTGAAGTCCAGGGACCAGCCGTCGACGGGCTCGGTGCCGGTGTTGGTGATGGTCAGCGAGGCGGTCAGGCCGGTGTTCCAGGCGTTGGTGGTGACGGCGACGGTGCAGTCCCCGTCACCGGGCTCGGGGCCCGGGCCGGGGCCGGTGTCCTGGTCGAGGCCGAAGAAGGTGATGGCGCGGGCCGCCATGCCGTTGGCCATGAGGTTGTGGCCGACGCCCTGCATGCTGACGGCCTCCACCGGGGCCCGGTCGCCGGTGGCGCCGTAGCGGGTGCGGGTCCAGCCGGGCTGGGGCTGGTCGGTGGCTGCCGGGGTCTGACCGAGGCCGTGGACGTCGGTCCACTGTTCGATCTCCTCGGTGAAGTTGGCGTAGCGCAGGACGTCGTCCTCGGTCCCGTGCCACAGCTGCATGCGCGGACGCGGTCCGGTGTAGCCGGGGTAGGAGTCGCGGACCAGGTCGCCCCACTCCTGCGGGGTGCGGTCGATGGTGCCGCTGGAGCAGGCGTTGTTCCAGCCGGAGCCGTCGGTGGTGGCGAAGCAGCCGAAGGGCACACCGCTGAAGGCGGCTCCCGCCGCGAACACGTCGGGATAGTTCGCCAGCATGACGTTGGTCATCATGGCGCCGGAGGAGACCCCGGTGACGAACACGCGCTCGGCGTCGGCGTCGTGGGCGTCGACGACGTGGGCGACCATCGAGCGGATGCCGACCGGGTCACTGCCGCCGCCCCGGGTCAGCGCCTCGGGCGAGGACACGTCGAAGCACTGGCTGCCGCGCGTGACGGAGGGGTAGATGACGATGAACCCGTACCGGTCGGCCAGCGAGGCGAACTCGGTGTTGGCGTGGAAGATGGGCCCGGTTCCGGTGCACCAGTGCTGGGCGACCAGGACGGGGGGATCGTCGGTGACGCCGTCCGGCACGTACAGGTACATGCGCAGACCGCTGGGGTTGGGGCCGAAGTCCTCGACCTCGGTCAGGGCGGCGGCCGAGGCCGGGGGCGCGGCGAACAGGAGTGCGGCCAGCATGGGCAGGACGACGGCGGCGGCGAGCGCGCCGACCGCCCTACTGACGGGGTTGGTGCGGGTGTGGTTCACGTGCGGGGCCTTCCCGGCTGCGGGGGGTGGGGGACACTGCGCCGCCCGCCTGCATACCGGTCGCCTCGCGGGGCCGACGCCGGTGGGCGCGGGCTCAGCGTGCGGCGTTCCGGTCGCGGTGGCGGCCCGGCCGGCGGCGGGCGGACGCCCGACCGACGGGTTCGGCCGACGGCGGGGCACAGGGCGCTCCGGCGGGGTCGCCGCCTTTTTTGGGAGCGCTCCCAACACTGTCCGTCCGCGCGCGGTATCCGTCAACCCCGGTAAACCCCCTCCGCGAAGGGCCGCCGCCGTGCTGGGCCGGGACGTGCGTGGGACGCGCACTGGTGGTGAGGCTCCGCCCCGGGGCGTCCGGGACGCTCCGTCCTGGAGCCGGGCCCCTCTCGGCGGCGAGGGGCCCGTCCGGCGCGGTCCTCAGCGGCGGGCTTCGGCGCCGTTCAGCCCCACGGCCTCCTCCAGCTGCTCCCGGCTCATCTTCGACCGGCCCGGCACGTCCAGCTCCGAGGCCCGCTGGAGCAGTTCGCGCTTGGTGGCCCTGCCCTCGCCGCGCCGCTCGACCCGGGCACCGCGCGCTCCGGTCCCCCGGGGCTCGCGGGCCCTCCCGGCCCCCTCCGCCCCGGTGGACGCGCGCGGGCCGCGCGACCGCGCGCCCCGGGTGCGCTGGGCGGGCAGGCTCTGGCGCAGGGCCTCGCCGAGACCGTCCGCGTCCTCGGGGGGCACGGCCTGCTCGGGCCGGTGGGTGAACGTCCTGCCCCGGGCCTTGGCGCGCACCAGTTCGGTCAGGCGCTGGCCGTAGCTGTCGGAGTAGTCCTCGGGGTCCCACTCGATCGACAGGGACCTGACCAGCTCGCGGGCCAGTTCGAGTTCGCTCTTGGCCAGTGCGGCGTGGGCCACGGGCGGCATCACGTCGTCGGGTTCGCGGACCTCGTCGGGCCACCACAGGGTGGAGGCCGACAGTACACCTCGGTTCGGTTCGATCAGGACGGGGTACTCGCGGTCGCGCAGGACGATGGTGGCCACGCCCGTGCGGCGGGTCTGCTCCAGGGCCGTGTACAGCAGCTGGTAGGCCTTGGCGTCGGCCGCGGCCCTGGGCGCGACGTAGTAGGTGGAGGCGTACCACAGCGCGTCGACGGCGCCCTGGGACAGGAAGCCGGTCAGCTCCATGGTGCGCGAGCCGTGCGGGAGGATCTCCTCCAGCTCCTCCGGTTCCAGGACCACGTACTCGTCCTCGACCCCCGTGCGGGCCCCGCGCACGACGTCCTCGCCGGCGACCTCCTCACCCGTGCGCTCGTTGACGCGGACGTAGCGGATGCGGTCGGCCGTGCCCCGCTCGAACTGGTGCAGCACGGGCCCCCTGCGTTCGCGCGCGCTGTAGAGGCGCACGCCGACGGGCACCCTGCCGAACATGAGGGTTCCCACCCAGACCGGATTGACCATGACCCCCTCCTCTGCCCCCATCATTACCGTTACCAGGCAAAATGTCGGTCGATAACGGCAAAGGACCCCCAAGGCGGGAAGGACCGCGACCATCGGCGGGAACACGGGTCCGCACGCCCCGGGTCCTTGACCGACCGGTCGGTATTGCTACTGTCGCGGCAGTCCGTGATTGGAGCCTCCCATGAGTACGACCGTCAGGGCCGCCGTCTTCTCCGAGCGCGGCGCCCCTCCCCGGATCCGCGACCTGGTCCTGCCCGACCCCGGCCCCGGCCAGGTGCGGGTGCGCCTGGCAGCGGCCGGGGTGTGCCACTCCGACCTGTCCCTGTCCAACGGCACCCTGGCGCAGAAGTGGCCCGCGGTGCTGGGCCACGAGGGTGCCGGAACCGTCGACGCCGTCGGCGAGGGCGTCACGGAGGTGGTCCCCGGCCAGCAGGTGATCCTGAACTGGGCCCCCTCGTGCCGCGAGTGCTGGTTCTGCCGCCAGGGCGAACCTCACCTGTGCGAGCACGCGCTGGACCGCACCGTACTGCCCTACGCGGAGCTCGCCGACGGCACGCCCGTCTACCCCGGCCTGGGCTGCGGCGCGTTCGCCGAGGCCACCGTGGTGCCCGCCTCCGCCGTCGTGCCGCTGCCCGATGGGATCGACCCGGCGGTGGCCGCCGTGCTGGGCTGCGCGGTGCTCACCGGCTGGGGCGCGGTCCACAACTCCGCGGGCGTGCGCGAGGGCCAGTCGGCCGTGGTGCTGGGCCTGGGCGGGGTGGGCCTGTCGGTGCTCCAGGCCGCGCGTCTGGCCGGGGCCGACCCGGTGGTCGCGGTGGACGTCTCCCCCGCCAAGGAGGAGCTGGCCCGTTCACTGGGCGCCACCGAGTTCCTGCTCGCCGACGAGACCCTGGTCAGGGCCGTGCGCGCGCTGACGGGCAGGCGCGGCGCCGACCACGCCTTCGAGGTGGTGGGGTCGGCGAAGGCGGTGCGCTCGGCCTGGGACGTGACCCGGCGCGGCGGCACGGTCACGGTGGTGGGCGTGGGCAGGGTGGACGACGAGGTGTCCTTCAACGCGCTGGAGCTGTTCCACCAGGCGCGCACGCTGCGCGGGTGCGTGTACGGCTCCAGCGACCCGGAGCGCGACGTCCCGCTCATCGCCGAGCGGGTGCGTTCGGGGGAGCTGAAGCTGGCGGCGATGGTCACCGACGAGATCCCGCTCGAAGGCGTGCCCGAGGCCTTCGAGCGCATGGCCCGGGGCAGGGGCGGCCGGTCGCTGGTGCGCTTCGGGGCCTGAACCCGGCGGGCTCCGGCGGCACCGCGCTGACGCGGTACCGCCGGAG
>NZ_QPFC01001017.1:0-4763 GCF_003427465.1 Nocardiopsis sp. TNDT3
CCGACGCCCGCGCCTGGTTCACCGAGGCCGCCGCCGCCCGGAACCTGGACGTGCGCACCGACCGCAACGGCAACCTGTGGGCCTGGTGGGGAGCGCCCGGCCCGGGCGCGGTGGCCACCGGCTCCCACCTGGACTCGGTCCCCGACGGCGGGGCCTTCGACGGACCCCTCGGCGTGGCCAGCGCCCTGGCCGCCGTGGACGAACTGCGGCGGCGCGGACTGACCCCGGCCCGGCCGCTGGCCGTCACGGTGTTCGCCGAGGAGGAGGGCGGCCGGTTCGGCGTCCCCTGCCTGGGCAGCCGCCTGACGGCCGGGGAGATCTCCCCCGAGCGGGCGCGCGGCCTCACCGACGCCTCCGGGACCACCTGGGCCCGGGCCATGGAGGCCGCCGGGCACGACCCCGACGCCATCGGCGCCGACCCCGGGGCGCTGGCGGACCTGGACGTGTTCGTGGAACTGCACGTGGAGCAGGGCCGCGCCCTGGAGGAGACCGCCCACCCGGTGGGCGTGGCCAGCGCGATCTGGCCGCACGGGCGCTGGCGGATGGACTTCACCGGCCGTGCCGACCACGCGGGCACCACCCGCCTGGACGACCGCAGCGACCCCATGCTGCCGTTCGCGCACACGATCCTGGCGGCCCGCGCGCTGGCAGAGGAGCACGGCGCCCGCGCCACCGTGGCCAGGGCCCTGGTCAACCCCAACGGCACGAACGCGATCCCGTCCCTGGTCAGCGCCTGGCTGGACGCACGCGCCGCCGACGAGGCCGCGCTCGGCGCGGTCGTGGCCGGGGTGCGCGAGGCCGCCGAGCGGGCCTCGCGCGAGCACGGGGTGGACTGCGCGACGGCCAACGAGTCCCTGACCCCGCTCGTGTCGTTCGCGCACGGCCTGCGCGACCGCCTGGCCGCCGTGGTCGCCGACCGCGCCCCCGACCCCCGGGTGCCGGTGCTGCCGACCGGGGCCGGACACGACGCCGGGGTGCTCGCCGCGCACGTGCCCACCGCGATGCTGTACGTGCGCAACCCGACCGGGGTGTCGCACTCCCCCGGGGAGTGGGCCCGCCCCGAGGACTGCCACGCCGGGGTGCTCGCCCTGGCCGACGTGCTCCAGGACCTGCTCGCCCGCCCCGTCCGGGAGGGGGACCGATGACGACCGGCGCGGACTCCGGCCCCGCCGCCTCCGCCCCCGGCGGGAGCGCCGGTCCTGCGGCATGCGGAACCGCCTCCGGGCGTTCCCGGGGGCCGCGCGACCACCGCCTGTGGTGCGAGTGGGCGTGGACCGGCGCCGAGGACGGCACTCCCGAGCACGGCGTGCTCGTGGAGGTGGCCGACGGCCGCATCACGTCGGTGACGGTCGCGACGCCGCGCCCCGGGGACGCCGAGACCCTCACCGGCCTCACCCTGCCCGGGCTCGCCAACGCCCACTCGCACGCCTTCCACCGGGCGCTGCGGGGGCGCACCCACGCCGGCGGCGGATCCTTCTGGACCTGGCGCGAGACCATGTACCGCGTTGCCGAGCGGCTGGACCCCGACACCTACCACCGACTCGCCCGGGCGGTCTACGCCGAGATGGCCCTGGCCGGGATCACCTGCGTGGGCGAGTTCCACTACCTGCACCACGCACCCGGCGGGGACCGCTACGCCGACCCCAACGCCATGGGCCACGCCCTGGCGGCCGCCGCGGCCGACGCGGGGATCCGGATCACCCTGCTGGACGTGTGCTACCTGTCCGGCGGGCTGGACGGGAACGGCGTCCACCAGCCGCTGGCCGGGCCCCAGCTGCGCTTCGGCGACGGGGACGCGGACGGGTGGGCCGAACGCGCCGCCGCCTTCCGTCCCGGGGGCGGGCACGTGCGCACGGGAGCGGCCGCCCACTCGGTGCGCGCCGTCCCCGCCGCGCAGCTGCCCGAGGTGGCCGCTTTCGCCGCCGGGCGCGACGCCGTGCTGCACGTCCACGTCTCCGAGCAGCCCGGTGAGAACGCCGCCTGCCTGGCCGCCTACGGCCGCACCCCCACGGCCGTGCTCGCCGACGCGGGCGCGCTCACCCCGCGCACCAGCCTGGTGCACGCCACCCATCTGAGCGACGCCGACGTGGCGGCCGTCCGCGCGGCCGGGTCCACGGTGTGCCTGTGCCCCACGACCGAGCGCGACCTGGCCGACGGCCTGCCGCGCACCGGCGACCTGCTGCCCGCCCCGCTCAGCCTGGGCACCGACCAGCACGCCCTGACCGACATGTTCGAGGAGGCCAGGGCGGTCGAACTCCACGAGCGCCTGCGCACCCACCGGCGCGGCACCCTGGGCGCCGGGGAGCTGCTGCGCGCGGCCACCGCGCACGGGCACGCCAGCCTCGGCTGGACCCGCGAACCGGGGGCCGCCGCCCCCGGGGCGTCCGAGGGGTCGGCGCACGTCGGAGCGGGACCACAGGAACCCCCGCGCGGGGCTTCCGACGCCGGTGTCCTGGCCCCCGGGGCGCGGGCCGACCTGGTCAACGTCCCCCTGGACGGAACCCGCCTGGCCGGGGCCGACCCCGCCCGGGCCGCCGACGCCGTCGTCTTCGCCGCCGCCTCCGCCGACGTGCGGCACGTGATGGCCGACGGGCGCTGGACCGTCCGCGACGGCGTCCACACCCTGGTTCCCGACACCGCGCGCGAACTCGACACGGTCATCAAGGAGGTCCTCACATGAGCGACGTGCCCCGCAGCATCGTCATCGACGACATCGCCACCCTGGTCACCAACGACCCCTCCCGGGGACGGGGCGCGGTGGGCGAGGTCCGGGACGCGGCGCTGGTCGTCGAGGACGGCCGGGTGGCCTGGTCGGGCCCGCGCGCCCAGGCGCCCGCCGCCGACGCGCGGATCGACGCCGCCGGGCGCTGCGTCATCCCCGGGTTCGTCGACAGCCACTCACACATCGTCTTCGCGGGCGACCGCAGCCGCGAGTTCGCCGCCCGGATGAGCGGCCAGCCCTACTCGGCGGGCGGCATCCGCACCACCGTGGCCGCCACCCGCGAGGCCTCCGACGCCGACCTGCTCGCGGGGGCCCGGCGCCTGCTCCGCGAGGCCCGCGCCCAGGGCACCACCACCCTGGAGGTCAAGTCCGGCTACGGGCTCACCGTCGCCGACGAGGAGCGCTGCCTGGCCGTGGCCGCCCGCGTCACCGACGAGGTCACCTTCCTGGGCGCGCACGTGGTCGCGCCCGAGTACGCCGACGACCCCCAGGGCTACGTCGATCTGGTCACGGGGCCCATGCTGGAGGCCTGCGCGCCGCACGCCCGGTGGATCGACGTCTTCTGCGAGCGCGGCGCCTTCGACGAGGACGCCTCCCGCCGGGTCCTGACCGCCGGGACGGAGCGCGGACTGCTGCCCCGCGTGCACGGCAACCAGTTGGGCCCGGGGCCGGGCGTGCGCCTGGCGGTCGAACTGGGCGCCGCCTCGGTCGACCACTGCACCCACCTGGAACCCGCGGACGTGGACGCCCTGGCCCAGGCGGCCGCGCGCCCCGAGCCCACGGTCGCCACCCTGCTGCCCGGGGTGGACTTCTCCACCCGCCAGCCCTACCCGGACGCCCGCGCGCTCATCGACGCCGGGGCCCTGGTCGCCCTGGCCAGCGACTGCAACCCGGGTTCGTGCTTCACCTCCAGCCTGGCCTTCTGCGTCGCGGTCGCCGTCCGCGACACGGGCATGACCCCCGACGAGGCGGTGTGGGCGGCCACCGCGGGAGGGGCGCGGGCGCTGCGCCGCACCGACGTCGGCCACCTGGCCCCCGGCGCGCGCGCCGACCTGGTCCTGCTGGACGCGCCCAACCACCTCTACCTCGCCTACCGGCCGGGGGTCCCCCAGGTCGCGGCGGTCTGGAAGGACGGGGAGCTGGTCTCGGGGCGCCCCTGAGAACGGAGGGCGCGGTGTGACGAGCGGGTCATCCAATGTCCTCATGAACTCAACGAACGGCTAATCTCCCCGAAACCCGCGGCACCCAACCTGGATGCACGTCGGTGCGTGTCCGCCGCCGCGGTACAGCGTCGTTCCGCGGCGGTGGGGCACCGGCCCACGCTCCCTCCGAGGAGGTCCGCGGTGAACCCGGGGCGTGCCGGGACGGCGGCCCGGAGCGGCGCGACCCGCGCGGCCCACGGGCCGGGGCCGGGCACGCGGCTCCCGCCGGGGCCGCACACAGAACGCGGGGGCCGACGATCACTGGGGGGTGTCGTCGGCCCCCGCTCGCGGTTGACGCGATGAGGCCGTTCCCGAGGGCGCGGGTCCGCGCCCGGGGACGCTGGCTAGTTCGACTCGTCGTCCGCGGAGTCGTCGGAGCCCTCGGCGGGCACGGAGGAGGAGGACGCGGCCTTCTTGGTGACGCGGCGCTTCTTCACCGGACGCGAGTAGTCGACGAGGGGCTCCAGACGGGCCTCGTGCTCCTTGAAGCAGTCGGCGCACGCGTCGACCTCGCGGACGACACCCTCCCAGGCGAACTGGATGACCTCAGTCGCCTCGACCTTCTCCTCGCTGACGGCGTGGGGATCGCAGTACTTGAGCGTGAAGACCTCGGTGACCACGGCGGGGATTTCCCTTCGGTATCGCGTGAACAGAGCGGACCCATTAATCATACACCTGTACGAAAGCGCAAACCGGCTGCACGCCGGATGTGCCGTCACGGGTTCGGGGTCGCCCCGAAGCCTAGCGAAGATTCGGGGGCGCGTGCGCCCGTGTCCGGCGGGTGTGCCCGGGGTGACCAGGGGGTCCGCGCGGGTCGCGCCGCTCCGGGCCGCCGTCCC
>NZ_QPFC01001018.1:0-2313 GCF_003427465.1 Nocardiopsis sp. TNDT3
GGGGGGGGGGGGGCGCCGCCGTCTCCGGGCCCGCCGCGCACCGGGGCCGGACCCGCGTGGAACACCCCCCCGCCAGCCCCGCCGCGCCTAGACTCGCCCCTGTGCCGCGAACTCTGATCATCACCAACGACTTCCCGCCCAAGGCCGGTGGCATCGAGGCCTTCGTCCACGAGATGGCCCTGCGCCGCCCCCGCGGATCGGTCGTGGTCTACTGCTCCTCCCCCGCCCGGGCCGACGCCGCCGCCGACCCGCACTTCGACCTGCGCCAGCCCTTCCCCGTCGTGCGCGACGCCGCACGCGTCCTGCTGCCCACGCCCCGGGTGGCGCGGCGGGCACGCGCCATCGCCGACCTGGAGGGCTGCGACACCGTGCTCTACGGCGCCGCCGCCCCGCTGGGACTGCTCGCCGCCGGGCTGGGCGAGGGCACCCCCGTCAAGCGCCAGGTGGCCATCAGCCACGGCCACGAGACCTGGTGGGCCACCATGCCCGGATCCCGCGAGGCGCTGCGCCGCATCGGCGACACCACCGACACCGTCACCTACCTGGGCGAGTACACCCGGCGCCACCTGGCCCGGGCCCTGTCCCCCGACGCGGCCGCCCGCATGCGCCGGCTCGCGCCCGGCGTGGACACCGGGGCCTTCCGGCCCGGCACCGGTGGCGAGGAGGTCCGCGCGCGCCTGGGCCTGGGCGACCGCCCCGTGGTGCTGTGCGTGTCCCGGCTCGTACCGCGCAAGGGGCAGGACACCCTGATCCGCGCCTGGCCCCGCGTCCTGGCCGACGTGCCCGACGCGGTCCTGCTCGTCGTCGGCGACGGCCCCCACCGCCGGAGCCTGCTCTCGGCCGCGCGCGGAATGGACTCGGTGGTCTTCACCGGCTCGGTCCCCCACCGGGACCTGCCGCCCTACTACGACGCCGCCGACGTGTTCGCCATGCCCTGCCGCAGCCGCAAGGGCGGCCTGGAGGCCGAGGGGCTGGGCATCGTCTACCTGGAGGCCTCGGCCTGCGGCCTGCCCGTGGTCGCGGGCGACTCCGGGGGCGCACCCGCCACGGTCCGGGACGGCGAGACCGGCCTGGTCGTGGACGGATCCCTGCCCGGCCCCTCCGCGCGCGCCCTCATCGCCCTACTGAAGGACCCCGAGCGCGCCGCCCAGATGGGCGCACGCGGCCGCGCGTGGGTGAGCCGTGAGTGGACCTGGGAACACACCGCCAGGCGCCTGGACGCCCTCCTGGAGGGCTCCCCGGACCTGCCCGCCTAGTTCCCCTCGCCGTGCACGGAACCGGGGGTGCCCGACCCGTCGGTCACCTGCGGCTCACCGGTGGCGCTGTGGGACAGCCACTCGTCCCAGGACCGCTGCCAAAAACCCCAGCCGTTGTCCCACTCCAGCTCCCGGTCGGTCCCGGTGGTCTCCAGGACGTCGCCCATCAGGGAGTTCTCGTAGAACCAGCGGGCGTCCTCCACCGACATGTTCGTGCAGCCGTTGGAGGTGTTGGCCGACCCGATCCGGTCGTTCCAGGGGGCGGCGTGGGTGAACTCGCCGCTGTTGGAGGTGCGCACCGCCCAGTCCACGTCCAGCTTGTAGTAGTCCGGCGAGTCCTCGGGGATGCCCAGGGTGGCCGCGTCCATGACCAGGGACTCGTACTTCTCCATGGTCAGGTGCGTCCCCGAGGTGGTGGTGTTGAAGCGCTTGGAGGCCTCGCCGTTGCTCACGGGGATGGTGCGCGCGGGCTCGCCGTCGATCTCCACCAGCATCTCGTGGTCGGGCACGTGCATGGTCGAGACCATCTCGCGGCCGACCTCGAACTCCAGGCGGTGGTTCTCGATCCCGTAGACGCCCTCGGAGGCCTCCACCCCCGACAGGCGCATGTCCACGCTGACCTGCTGGTGGGGCTCCCAGTACTCGCGGGGGCGAAACACCGCGGTCTTGTCGCCGACCCAGTTCCAGGCGCCCTCCACCTCCTGCTCGGAGGTCACCTCCATGGAGTTCTCCACCTGGGCCTTGTTGGTCACCGGCAGGTCGAAGTTGACGATGACCGGCATGCCCACGCCGACGGTGTCGCCGGAGGTGGGGAAGTTCGAGGCCAGTTCGAGGCGCTGACCGGGCACGGCCTCCTTCGTGGAGAACTCCACGACCGTCTCGGAGGCCTCACCGGCGTCGTCCTCGGCGGTGGCGCGGACGGTGACCGCCGAGCCCGGGTCCAGGTTCCAGTCGCTCACCCACCGGGTGCCGTCCTCGCTCAGGGTGCCGGTGAACTCCCACCGCTCGGCGTCCCCGGCCGCCCCGGCGTCCCCGCCCTCCTCCGCGGAGGGGGCGG
>NZ_QPFC01001019.1:0-2114 GCF_003427465.1 Nocardiopsis sp. TNDT3
GCGCGGGCGAACCCGACAGCATCAGCCCCGAGGCCTCGCGCAGTCCGCCGTCCACCCGCTCCCACACGGGTTCGGCACGCGCGAAGTCGGGTCTGGCGTCGAGCCGCGAGCGCACGGACGTGCTCCCGGAGCGGCACTCGACGACCCGCAGGAGGAGACCCTGCCGGTACAGGCCCGCCCCGCCCTCCTCCGGCCTTCGCACCGCGAGCAGGTCGCGAACGGCCACCTCGGTGTCCGTACCCCGCCAGAGCGTCTCCAGGACGAGCGTGTCGTCGACGTAGGCGCGTCCGGCCGGGCTCGCCCCCTCGACCTCCAGGGTCCATCCGCCTCCGCGCGGGTCCAGGATCCCCGAGACGAGGGCGGGCCCGTCGAACCGGGGAACGCACAGCCAGTCGACGGTGCCGTCGGGTGTGGTGAGCGCGGCGGTGTGGCAGTCCGAGAGGAAGCCGTGGTCGCCGATGCTCGCGGTGCCCTGCGCCATCCGCACCTCCGAGTCGTGTCGTGTTCCCGGGAACCCCTCATGTGCGACTGCCCCGGGGCGCACCCGGCGAAACGACAGCTCAGAAGCTTGCCGCGGCACGTACATACCGGGCGGCGCTCCCGGGTAGCGGAGGGTGCGAAGGGCCGGAAGCGGCCGTGTCGACCCGTGTGGGGGTGGCCGAGGTGGCCGGGAGACCTAACGGCCGGATCGCGGTGGTCAGCGGAGCCAGCGCGGGCGTCGGAAGGGCGACCGCGCGCGAGTTCGCCCGGCGGGGGTACACCGTCGCGCTGCTCGCGCGGGGGCAGGCGGGGCTGGAGGCCGCCGCGGAGGAGGCCCGCGCCGAGGGCGTGGCCGCGCTGCCGCTGCGGGTGGACGTGAGTGACGCCGAGGCGGTGCGCGGGGCCCTGGCCCAGGTCGAGTCGGAGCTGGGACCGGTGGACGTGTGGGTCAACTGCGTGCTCGCCACGGTCATCTCGCCGTTCATGGAGGTGGAGCCGGAGGAGTACCGCCGGGTCACCGACGTCTGCTACCACGGCTACGTCTACGGCACCCAGGCCGCCCTGGAGCGCATGCTGCCCCGGGACAGGGGGGTGATCGTGCAGGTCGGGTCGGCCCTGGCCTACCGCGGCATTCCCCTGCAGGCGGCGTACTGCGGTGCCAAGCACGCGATACGCGGGTTCACCGACTCCGTCCGCGCCGAGCTGATCCACCGCGGATCGGGCGTCCGGGTGACGGAGGTGCACCTGCCCGCGGTGAACACCCCGCAGTTCACCTGGACGCGCGCGCACCTGGACGGCCGCCGCCCGCGCCCCGTGGCCCCCGTGTACCAGCCGGAGGTCGCGGCCCGGGCGATCGTCTGGGGTGCCGAGCACCCGAGGCGGCGCCGGTACTGGGTGGGGGTCTCGACGGTGGCCACCGTCCTGGGCCAGCGGTTCGCACCGAGGGTGCTCGACTGGCAGCTGGGGCTCACCGGACGCAAGAGCCAGGTGCGCGACGCCCACCCGCCCGCGCGCGACAACCTGTTCCGTCCCCTGGACGGCGAGCACGACTTCGGCGCGCACGGCGAGTTCGACGACGAGTCGCGCGAGTCCAGCCTGCTCCAGGAACTGAGTCAGCGGCGGAGCACCGTGGCCCTGCTGGGCGCCGCAGGGTTCGCGGTGGGGGCCGCGGGCTACGCGGTCGCACGGGGAGCGCACCGGCGGCCCTGAACAGCGACGAAGCCGAAACCGAGGGGGAAGAGCATGGCCGAGCACGATCCCGCCGTGGACGAGGCGTGGGAGGAGTTCCACGCGGTGGTGAACATGACCGGGGAGCAGCTGCGCGAGTGGCTGCTCACGAACGCCTCGGGCGAGGACGCCTTCCGCACCGAGCCGGGGCACACGGTGTCCCGGAGGGGCGAGGCGGTCGTGAACCTGCTGAACAAACGCCGCGTGGACGTGACGGAGTCCGACGTCGAGCTGATGCGTGAGGTGACCGAGTACGTCCGCGGCCAGCTCGCGGACCCGCACCGCGAGGACGCGCGGTGGCGGCACCGGCTGATGTCGGTGGGACACGACCCGCTCAGCCCCGACTCGGCGCGCCCCGACGAGGAGGACCTCGCCGGGTAGCGGTCACCGCAAGGCCGGGGCGGGCG
>NZ_QPFC01001020.1:0-1302 GCF_003427465.1 Nocardiopsis sp. TNDT3
GGGGGGTGTGGACGCGCCGGGGCGCTCGGCGTCCGGGTCAGACCCGGACGTACTCGATTCCGGACAGCTCGCACAGGACCCGCCAGTCCTGCGCACGCGCCCCGGTGTTCATGACCATGTGGTGGGTGCCGCCCGCGCGGAGCCAGGCGTCCATGCAGGCCCGCACACCCGTCTCGGGGCGGAACTGGCCGTAGGGCATCTCCAGGGAGGGCAGTTCGGGGGCGTCGATGACCTCGCCCTCGGCCACGACCAGGCGGAACTCCTCTCCGCCGAGGGCGACCAGGGAGGCCAGGGTGGCCGGGCCCGGCCGGTAGCGGAACACGATGGTGGGCGGGTCGCCCAGGCCGCCGATGCCCAGCGGGCGCTTGACCAGCCGGATGGGCTCGTCCTCGCGGGCCACCCTCCAGTTCCCCTCGCCCATGTGGCTCATGAGGATGGAGTCGCTGGGGAAGTCCATCGCGTACATCTCGGTGAAGTGGCCGTCCCCGGCGAGCTGGTGCCCGGCGTAGACGATCGAGGCGGCCAGGACGTCGCCCTCACCGGCGAACCCGTACCCCTGGGCCATCAGGGTGGAGGCGGCGGCCATCGGCAGCCGGGCGAAGCGGCCGTCCTCCCCGATCGCGTCGAAGTGGGTGGAGTAGGCGCCGCACCCGGACTCCTCCAGCAGCCGTTCGATGCCCAGCTGCATGCGGGCGTGGTCCTCGCGCTCCTCCTCGGACAGGCGGCCGTCCACCTCCAGGGCCCCGTCCTCCCAGGCCATGAGGTCGCGCACGGCCTGTTCGGGCAGGTCGGCCATGGTCCGGTGCAGGGCTCCGGGCGCGATGACGTGGACCTCGGGGCCGAGCCTGCGCAGCAGCGCGGTCTCGTCCACCCTGGCGTCGCCCATGCCGTTCATGGGGTAGCCGAACACGCCGACCCGCAGCCCGCGCAGGGCGGTGACGGCGCGGGCCGCCCGCGCCCAGCGGTCCACGCGCGCGGCGAACTCCGGGCTCTGCCACTCGCCGGTGAGGACCTCGAAGGGCAGCCCCGCCCGCACCATGGCGTTGGCGGTGTCCTGGGCCCCGTGGATGCCCTGGTTGTAGGTCATGTCGTCCATGTCCCAGGACGGGCTGACCGCGGGGTCGGGCTGGATGTTGGCCAGCGCCAGGGGCAGGTGGGTATGGGCCAGCGCGCGGGTGACGCGCAGGGAGGGGCCGTAGGTGAGCATGACGACCAGGACCCCGTCGAGTCCGGCGGCCTCGAAGCCGCGGATCGCCTCCTCGGCGTCGGCGCGCCCGCGCACCGGCGGGGCCACGGTCCACT
>NZ_QPFC01001021.1:0-10787 GCF_003427465.1 Nocardiopsis sp. TNDT3
TCCTACGGCCAGCAGTACGGCACCGACGCCCCGGGCCAGCAGGCCGCCTACGGCCAGCCGGGCGAGTACGCCTACGACCCGTCCCAGTACGCCCCGCAGAGCACCGAGCAGCAGCCCGCCTCCGGCGAGCAGGCCGCCCAGGACGCGATCCAGTACGGCTGGTACCAGGGCGCTGACCAGGGGCAGCAGGCGCAGGACACCCCCGCCGACAGCAATCTTGATCCTTTCTTTAACTCCGGTGAGAACAACGGCAACCAGACGCCCGGCCAGGGCGGCGGATCGTACGGAGGGCAGTACGGAGCGGGCACCGGATACGGCTCTGACCAGCAGGGACAGGGCGGAACCGGTGACCAGCAGGGGTGGTACGGCGGCGAGGACAAGCGCTGACCCGGCTCCGTCGGCCCGCGCTCCCCACCGCCTCGGAAGGTCGTGAATTGCGTGGTAATCCGCAGAACGGACATCACCGGGCTGCCGTTGGCGGTTCGTTACATGATATTCAGTGGATTACCACGCAGGGCGCTTGACTCTCAGCAAGCGACCCACGTGTAATTTCAAGGTGGGATTCCACCCGGCCCGGGGGACGAAAAGGGCCGGGGACATCTATGGGGGGCAACAGGAGGTGCGCATGAGCGAGGTCATCCCGCTGGCGCACGGCTCGGATGAGGATCTGGGCTGGCAGGAGCGTGCCCTGTGCGCGCAGACCGACCCGGAGGCGTTCTTCCCCGAGAAGGGCGGCTCGACGCGGGAAGCCAAGAAGGTCTGCCAGTCGTGCGAGGTACGCGCGGAGTGCCTGGAATACGCGCTGGAGCACGATGAGCGCTTCGGCATCTGGGGGGGACTCTCCGAACGCGAGCGCCGCAGGCTGAAGAAAGCCGCCGGGGGAGATTTCGATTTCCTGGCGGAGATGCTGTAGGGCCGCGTGTGAGACGCGCGTCCGGGCCGCGAGCCCGGGCGCGCGTTTTTCATGTTCGGCCCCTTCCCCGGCGCACGGCGATTGTGTCCGCGGCCCGGCCGGGGGCTGTAATGCCCGGATATGCCGGTCCCTATTCGGATGTGTGTTCGAATGGAGCCTTCCCGTCGCGGTGTGAATGCTCCGATATGGTCGGCCGCAGCGGCGTGTGACGAATAGGCCCGTAATGGTGGCGGGTGGCGTAGGGTGATGTCCCGCGCGGGCCCTGTCCGGCCCCACGAGGTCACGAGGGCCGCGGTCGGCCGTGACGTCCCGCGCGCGGACCGCGTCCGGAGCGCGGTCGCGCCCGTCGGCCCCGCCCGGCCGGACCCGCGGACCCGATCGGGGCCGCGCCCCCTCCCGGAGAGAACCCACCACAGCCGTGCCTGACCAGGATTTCGCCCGACACGTCGTCACCGCGGTCATCGTCTCCCACGACGGCTCCCGCTGGCTGCCCGAGACGATGCAGGCGCTGCGCGGCCAGTCCTGGCCCGTGCAGCGGGCCGTCGCCGCCGACACCGGCAGCACCGACGACAGCGCCGAGGTCCTGGCCCGGTTCCTGCCCGCCGACGCCGTCGTGGAGCTGCCCGCCGACACCGGGTACGGCGACGCCGTCCGCGCCGCCCTGGAACTGCCGCGCTCCACCAGCGCCGTACGCGGCTTCGATGAGGACGCCACCGAGTGGATCTGGCTCATCCACGACGACCTCACCCCGGACCGGGACGCCCTCGCCCACCTGCTGGACGCCGCCGACCAGGACCCCCGCGCCGCCGTCCTGGGCCCCAAGCTGCGCGATTGGTTCGACCGCCGCCTCCTGGTGGAGGCGGGCGTGACCATCGACGGCGCGGGCCGCCGCGAGACCGGCCTGGAGCAGCGCGAGTTCGACCACGGCCAGCACGACGGCACACGCCAGGTCCTGGCGGTCTCCAGCGCGGGCATGCTCGTGCGCCGCGACGTGTGGGACCGCCTCGGCGGCTTCGACCCCTCCCTGCCGCTGTTCCGCGACGACATCGACTTCTGCTGGCGGGTGGGCGGCGCCGGACTGCGCGCCGTCCTCGTCACCGACGCGGTCGCCTACCACGCCGAGGCCTCCGCCCGGCGCCGCCGGCCCATCTCCGCCACCCGCAACCACCCGCGCCGGGTGGACCGCCGCCACGCCGTCTTCGTGCTGCTGGCCAACCTGCCCCTGGGCGGCATGGTGGCCGCGCTGCTGCGCAACTCCGTGGCCTCGCTGCTGCGGGTGGTGGGGTACCTGCTCATCAAGCAGCCCGCCAACGCCCTGGACGAGGCCGCCGCGATCACCCTGGTCTACCTGCGGCCGCTCCGGCTGATGCGCGCCCGCTTCCGGCGCCGCCGCGACCGCCGCCGCACCTACAGCGCCATCCGGCCCTTCCTCGCGCGCGGCGTGGCCATGCGCCAGGTCCACGACGTGCTCACCGGGATCCTGTCCGGGGAGCCCGTGCGCAACACCCCCGGCCGTCACCAGGCCGTCACCGCGCCGCCCGCCGCCGAGGACGAGGACGAGATCCCCACGGACACCGCCGGCTTCGTGCGCAGCGTGCTCCTGCGGCCCGGGGTGCTGCTGGTCCTGGCCCTGGCCGCGGTGGCCCTCGTCGCCGAGCGCTCCCTGCTCCTGGGCGACCTCCTGGCGGGCGGCGCCCTGCCCCCGGTCGCGGGCGGCGCGGGCGACCTGTGGAACCTGTACCTGTCCGGAAGCCCCGACAGCGGGCTCGGCGCGGCCGACCCCGTCCCGCCCTACGTCGGACTGCTCGCCCTGCTGTCCACGCTCACCCTGGGCAAGCCCTGGCTGGCCGTCACGATCGTCCTGCTGGGCTGCGTGCCCCTGTCCGGGCTGACCGCCTACCTGCTCGCCCGCGAGGTGCTGGGCTTTCGCCCCGCACGCCTGTGGACGGCCGCGGCCTACGCGCTGCTGCCGGCGGCCACCGGCGCGGTCGCCCAGGGCCGCCTGGGCACCGCCCTGGTCCACGTCCTGCTGCCGGTGCTGGGACTGCTGCTGGTGCGGCTGGTGTCGATGCCGCCCAAGCCCTCGCGCCGAGCGGCCTGGGGAGTGGGCCTGGTCCTGACGGTCGCCACCGCGTTCGTGCCGATGGTGTGGCTCCTGTCGCTGGTCACCGGCGTGCTGGTGGCCGTCGCCTTCGGCCACCTCGGCCGCCGGATCTACGTCAGCGTCGCGCTGGGCCTGGCCGTCCCGCTCGTGCTGCTGATGCCGTGGACGCTCGAACTGCTCCTGCACCCCAGCCTGTGGCTGCTGGAGGCGGGACTGCACCGCCCCGAGCTGTCGGCGCCGGGCCCGACCCCGCAGGAACTGCTCATGCTCTCGCCGGGCGGCCCCGGGACACCGCCGTTCTGGGTCACGGCCGGGTTCGCCGTGGCCGCGCTGTGCTCCCTGCTGCTGCTCCGCAACCGGATGCTGGCCGCGGCGGGGTGGTCGCTCGCCCTGTTCGGGATCCTCGTGGCCGTCCTGACCAGCCGGGTGGTCGTCGAGCCCTACTACGGCGGCCCCCCGGCGCCGGTCTGGCCCGGGGTCGCCCTGACCTTCGCCGCCACGGCGGTGCTGCTGTCGGCGGCGACCGCCGCGCGCTCCTTCGGCGACATGGTGCGCCTGGGCGGGCCCAGGCGGGTCTTCGCGCTCGCCGTGGGACTGCTCGCCCTGGCGACCCCCGTCTGCGCCGCGGGCGTGTGGATGTGGGAGGGCGTGCGGGGGCCGGTCACCGCGCACGCCGAACCCGTCGTCCCCGGCGCGCTGACCGGGGCCGGGACCGTCGAGGGCGGCGGGTCCGACGGGGCGGGGACCCGGCCGCGCACCCTCGTGGTCACCGCCGACGGTGAGGGCGGCGTGGACTACCTGGTCGTGCGCGGACGCGAACCCCGTCTGGGCGAGGAGCACCTCGTGCCCGAGAGCGGGATCCGCGGGGCGATGGACCGGGCCGTGGCCGAACTCACCGTCGGCCAGGGCGGCGACCAGATGTACACCCTGGCCGACTTCGGCATCCAGTACGTGCTCTACCCGCGCCCGCGGATCAGCGGGCCCGCCGACGTCACCATGGTCGACACCCTGGACGGCACACCGGGGCTGGAGCGGCAGTCGCTGTCGCGCCACTACGCGCTCTGGCGGCTGGCCGCCCCCACCGGCGCGCTGCGGGTGGTCTCCGAGGACGGCGTCGAAGCCGAGGTCCTCGCGGTGCGCGGGGACGCGGACGAGGTGAGCGCCCCGGTCCCCGAGGGCGGCACCGGGCGGCGGCTCGCCCTGGCCGAGGCCGCAGACAGCGGCTGGCGCGCCAGCCTGGACGGCGTCGAACTGGACCCCGTCCCCACCCAGAACGGAACCCAGGCCTGGGCGCTGCCCGTGGAGGGCGGCGACCTGCGCGTCTGGCACACCGACTACGTCCACGCGGCCTGGCTGCTCACGCAGGGGGTCCTGCTCACGGTGGTCGCGGTCCTCGCCGCGCCGGGTGTGCGGACCGAGGAGGAGGCGCGGCTGATCGAGGCCACGCCCACACCCCGCCCGCGGCGGCCGGAGCGGCTGCGGCGCTCGGGGAGTTCCCGGGCGTCCTCGCGCCGGGGCTCACGCGCCAGGCCCGGCCGGTCGCGGCCCGGCGGTGAGGACCCCGGCGTGCGCGCGGACGGGGACGCCGGGGCGGACGCGCCGGAGGACGGCGTCCCGCCCGGTTCCGCGTCCGAGGAGGACACCGGCACGCTGCCCGCCGTGCGGGGCGGGGGCCGCCGCCGGGGCACCCGCGGCGTGCGCAGGGGGGAGCGGCGCCGTGGCCGGTGACCGCGGGAGGAGAGCGCGCCGGGGGAGCCCGGAGGGCGGTGTGCGGACGGCGGCCCCGCGGCCGGGGGCGACGGGGGTGCGCCCGGGGCCGTCGCCGGTCCCGGGAACGGCGTACCCGGCAACGGCGGCCCCGGGAACGGTGTGCCGGGCGGGGGCGCCGCGCCGGGGATCAGCAGACGAGGACACCGGGACGGCCGGGCCGACCAGGCCCGCCAGGCGTCCGGCACCGAGCGGGAGGACCAGACCGTGCGACTGATCGTGGAGAACAGGTTCGCGCTGTTCGGGCTGGTCTCGCTGGCTTTGGCCGCGCTGTTCGGCGTCGCGTTCGCGACCGGGCCGATCACCGCGGAGCTGGGCGTCACCGCCCCCGGGACCGTGCGGCCCGACCACGCGGTGCGGGTGTGCCCCGCCCCGCACGAGTCGGGGGACAGCTCCGTGGCCGCGTTCGCTCCGAGGGTGAGCCGCGACGACGAGGGCGAGCTGTGGGCCGAGTCGGTTCCCGAGGCCCCCGAGGAGGACGCCGAGGACACCGGGGACGACGAGACCGGTGGGGACGGCGGGAACGAGGAGGACTCCGGGAACGGTGAGGCCGGTGGGGGCGGCGGCGCGGACGGTGCCCGGGGCGGCACCGTCGGCGAGGAGCTGACCGAGCCCGGCCGCGTGTGGAACACCGACACCGCCGGGACCGAAGCCCCCACCGCCGTGCGCGCCGAGGGCTCCCTGGCCTCCGGACTCGACACCGCCCAGACCACCCTCTCCGACGGCTCGGCCACCGAGGTCCGCTGCCTCGAACCCTCCGTCGGAACCTGGTTCGCCCTCCCCGGAGGCGACGGCATCGAGGGCATGCGACTCGACGCGCTCACCGTGCACCTGGCCAACCCCGAGGACTCCCGGGCCACGGTCAGCGTGGACGTCTACACCGAGGGCGGCCCCTCCTCCTCCGAGGAGAGCAGGGGCATCGCCCTGCCCGCGGGGACGGCGACCGAGCTGGACCTGACCGGACTGGTCGGCGGAACCAGCGCCGTCGGAGTCCACGTGCGCACGAGCACGGGACGGGTCGCGGCCTCCCTGCTCGCCGAGCACTCCTCCGGCACCGCCGACTGGGTCCCGCCCACGGCCGCGCCCGCCCGGGAGCACGTGATCCCCGGCGTTCCCGGCGGCGACGGCCGTCGCCGCCTGCACGTGGCCGCGCCGGGCGACGAGCCCGTCCAGGTGCGCGTGCACACCGTCACCCCGGCCCCGGAGACCGGGACGGACGAGACGCGGGAGGAGGACGGGGAGGCGCAGGGCGCCACCGCCGACGACCCGCTGACCTTCAGCGTGCCCCCGGCCGCCTCCGCCTGGCTCAGCCTGGAGACCGTCCTGGCCGGGGAGCCCGGCGCGGTCGTGGTGCGGGCGGACGCGCCCGTGGTCGCCGGTGTCGCCGCCGAGGCGGTGACCGGGGAGGGGGACGACGTCGAGGTGGTCGAGGCGGCCCACACCTCCGCGGTGCCGCCGCTCGGCTTCCCGCTGGACACCACCGCGGTCCTGCCCGACGTCCCCGAGGGCGCCGACACCGAGCTGCTCCTGACCGCCGTCGGGGGCGACGCCACCCTCATGGCCACCCCCATCGGCGCCGACGCCACCCAGGGCGACGCCGTGCGCGTGCGGGTCGCCGCCGGGACCACCACCGTGTTCGGCGGGGACGACGGCTGGCAGGCGCCTCCGGGCACCGCGCCCGAGGACGGCTACGCGGTCCGCCTGGAGGTCCTGGACGGTTCCGAGCCCGTCCACGTCGCCCGCGTGCTGCGCGGCGGCGGGGACGGGCTGGGTGTGCTGCCGGTGACGCCCGCGCCGGTGCGGATCGAACTCCCGGTGGTACGCGACAGCATGGTGGGGGCGGTCCCCTAGCCGAGCTGGCCGGGGGCCGACGCGTCCGGGCGGCCCCGACGGGTCCCGGGCCGGCCCGGTCAGCCCTCGGGGTCCACCGACTCCGGTTCCACGCCGAGCAGGTTGGCGACCTCCTCGACGACCGTCTCGTGGACGAGGAGGGCCATCTCCTCCGGGTCCTTCGTACGGATCTCCACCGGACGCCGGTACACCACGATTCTGGCCCGGCCGGAGGGATCGGTCTCCAGGCGGGAGAAGGGGATCGCCTCGGTCAGGGGGCCGCGGGGCTCGACAGGGGGGACGTCCTCCACGAGGAAGTCGACATTGGCCAGCTCCCGCGCCCACAGGCGTTCGAGGCGTTCGACGGCGTCCAGGACAAGGTCGTCGAAGGCCTGCGCCCGGCTACGGAAAACCGGCAGGTCAGAGGGCACGAGAGGACCGCGGATGCCTCGGCCGCGGCGGTCCCGGCGCCGCACTCGGTCTGGTTGGCCACTGGAAAGGCGCACTCGTCGCACACTTCGAGACTAAGCCATCGCGGGCCCCGCGCGTAGTCCCTCCCGAGGCGAAAGCGCTCACTCGCCCGAGGAACGGGCCGCCGGACGGTGACGGGGGGCGGGTCGGAGGGGGTGCGCCGACCCCCTGGAGAGCGTCGGAGGGCGGCGCGCGGAGCCCGCGGACGAGCGCGAACGGGCCAGCTCATGGAACGATGCTGGCGTGTCCCTCAGTAAAGGCATACAGTCGAACGCTGTGAGCCCTGTTCGACGCTGCTCCCGTACCGCCTGCAGACAGCCTGCCGTCTTCACGCTCACGTACGTCTACGCGGACTCGACGGCCGTCCTCGGCCCGCTCGCCGCCTACGTGGAACCGCACTGCTACGACCTCTGCGCCGTGCACGCCGACCGGCTGACGGCACCGCGCGGCTGGGAGGTCGTCCGACTCCCGGTCGAGACGACGGGCGGCGGCCCGGGCAGCGACGACCTGGAGGCCCTCGCCGACGCCGTACGTGAGGCGGCCCGCCCGCCTGCCCGCAAGGACCCCTCCGACGAGATCGGCGAGGGGACCGGGACGCTGCGCCGGGGGCACCTGCGCGTGGTCAGATCCGATCCGGGGCGCGGCGAACAGCAGCCCCCCCGGCACTCCGGCGGGTAGACGACGCCGCCCCCGCCGCGGCGGGGAGCCGGCCCGGGCCCGAACCGGCGGTGGTGCGGGGGTTCACGGGGACGCCTTGCTAGTTTTGTACCGCGCGCGGCCCGGCCGCGCGGGACCGAACCCAAGCAGGACCGACCTGGCCGGAGAAGACGTGGCTGACCTCGCAAGCATCTTCAAGGCATACGACGTGCGGGGCGTGATCCCCGACACCTTCAACGCCGACATCGCGCGGGCGATCGGAGCGGCCTTCGCCCGTGTGGTCGGCGGGGAGGCCGTGGTGGTCTCCCACGACATGCGCCCCTCCTCGCCCGAGCTGGCCACCGCCTTCGCCGAGGGCGTCACCGGCCAGGGCCTGGACGTGGTCTTCGCCGGGCTCGGCTCCACCGACCTGCTCTACTACGGTTCGGGCCACCTGGACCTGCCCGGCGCCATGTTCACCGCCAGCCACAACCCCGCCGAGTACAACGGCATCAAGATGTGCCGGGCCGGGGCCGCGCCCATCAGCGGCGAGACGGGCCTGGACGAGATCCGCCGCCTGGCCGAGGAGATCCTGGAGGGGGGAGCGCCCGCCCACGACGGCCCCGCGGGAACGGTCACGCACCGCGACCTGCTGGCGGGGTACGCGGACTACCTGCGCGAACTGGTCGACCTCTCGGGCATCCGCCCGCTCAGGGTCGCGGTGGACGCGGGCAACGGCATGGGCGGCCACACGGTCCCCGCCGTCCTGGAGGGCCTGCCGCTGGAGGTCGTCCCCCTCTACTTCGAGCTGGACGGCACCTTCCCCAACCACCCGGCCAACCCCCTGGACCCCGACAACCTGGTGGACCTCCAGGCGAAGGTCCGCGAGACCGGCGCCGACATCGGCCTGGCCTTCGACGGGGACGCCGACCGCTGCTTCGTCGTGGACGAGAACGGCGACGCCGTTCCGCCCTCGGCCGTCACCGCCCTGGTGGCCGCCCAGGAGCTGGAGCGCGAGCCGGGCGCCACGATCATCCACAACCTCATCACCTCCAAGGCCGTGCCCGAGATCGTCCGCGAGAACGGCGGCAAGCCCGTCCGCACCCGGGTCGGGCACTCCTTCATCAAGGCCACCATGGCCGAGACGGGCGCGATCTTCGGCGGGGAGCACTCCGCCCACTACTACTTCCGCGACTTCTGGCGCGCCGACACCGGTATGCTCGCCGCGATGCACGTCCTGCGGGTGCTGGGCAACGACGACCGCCCCCTCTCCCGGATCGCCGAGGCCTACTCGCGCTACGCCGGGTCCGGGGAGGTCAACTCCAAGGTCGCCGACGCCCCCGGGCGGATGGCCGCGGTACGCGAGGCCTTCGCCGGGCGGGACGGCGTCACCGTCGACGAACTCGACGGCCTGACCGTCTCCCTCCCCGACGGGTCGTGGTTCAACGTGCGCGCCTCCAACACCGAACCGCTGCTGCGGCTCAACGTCGAGGCCCCCGACGAGGCGTCCATGGCCGGTCTGCGCGACGAGGTCCTGGCCATCGTCCGCGCCTGACCAGGCATCATGGGGGCAGAGGGACACCCCACTGCAGAGGAACGAGGACATGAGCACGAAGATCGACGGCTGGCTGCTGGAGATCCTGGCCTGCCCGCAGAGCCAGGCCCCGCTGCGCCACGACCCCGAGACCGACGAGCTGGTCTGCGACGAGAGCGGCCTGGCCTACCCCATCCGGGACGGCATCCCGGTCCTGCTGGTCGACGAGGCGCGAAAAATCGGGTGAGACCGGGAACGCCCCGGGCGTTCCAGCAGTCATAACGGTTGCGCCGGGGTAACGGGGCACGACGGGACGCACCACCGCGTTCCCCACAACCCGTACCCTGGTGCTGCGCGCCCCCTCACCCCTATCTCCCGGAGGACACCGATGCCCGGTCCCGAACCGCTACTGCCGAGCGACCCCTCCTCGTTCGGCGAGTACAGCGTGACAGGGCGGCTGGGCAAGGGCGGCCAGGGGATCGTCTACCTCGCCGAGGACTCCGGCGGCGAGCAGTACGCGGTCAAGGTCCTCAACGACCAGTGGTCGCGCGACAGCGACCTGCGCAAGCGGTTCGAGAAGGAGGTCCGGGCGGCGCAGAAGGTCGCCTCCTTCTGCACCGCCGCGATCATCGACGCCCGGCTCGACGGCGACCCGCCCTACGTGGTCAGCGAGTTCGTGCCGGGCAAGGACCTCCAGGAGACCATCGCCAAGGGCGCCACCCAGAAGGGCTCCACCCTCCAGCGGCTCGCCATCACCACCGCCACCGCCCTGGTCGCCATCCACAAGGCGGGCATCGTCCACCGCGACTTCAAGCCCGGCAACGTGCTGATCGGCCCGGACGGCCCCCGCGTCATCGACTTCGGCATCGCCCGGATCGACGACGGCACCGCCACCATGACCAACTCGATCGTCGGTACGCCCTCCTACATGGCGCCGGAGCAGATCGAGGGCCGCGACATCACCGACAAGTGCGACATCTTCGCCTGGGGCTGCGTCATCGCCTTCGCCTCCACCGGGAGGGCGCCGTTCGGCTCCGACACCGTCCCGGCGGTCGTCCACCGCGTGGTCAGCGCGCCCCCGGACCTGAGCGGCATGGACGAGGCCCTGCGCCCCATCGTCGAGTCCTGCCTGGACAAGAACCCGGACAACCGGCCCAACGCCCAGACGCTCCTCATGCGCCTGCTGGGCCACGAGGGCCCCGAGGCCTCCGGCCCCTCCACCGACGACGCCGTCAAGCAGGGCGAGCAGATCGCCCAGACCGGCCTGTTCACCGGCGCCCAGATGCCCTACCGGCCGCACACCGGGCCGCAGCAGCCGCACACGGGCCCCCAGCAGCCGCACAGCGGCCCGCAGGCGGGCGCCGCGGGGTACGCGCAGCCCGGCGCCGCCAACCCCCGTCCGGGCATGCCGGGGCACCCCATGGGCTCCGACCCCCGCCACGGCTTCGTCCACCCCGGCACCTCCAACCCCAGGCCCGGAATCCCCGGCCACCCGGGCACGTCCAACCCGCGCCCGGGCGCCCCCGCCTACC
>NZ_QPFC01001022.1:0-2067 GCF_003427465.1 Nocardiopsis sp. TNDT3
TCCTCGCCGGTTCCCCCTCCGGCCTGATCCCGGCTCCGGCGCCGGCCCTCCAGACCCCGCCGAGGCGGGGCGCCAGGGAACGGCGGGCCACGTCCGCGAACGCGCGCGGGTCCAGCGCCCCGCTGCCCCGCGGCACGGCGCCCGCCAGGGGACCCGCCCCCATGGCGGACAGATCGGTGAGGTTGCAGCGCATGGCCAGGTCCGGACGGTCCGGCCAGGACCCCACCACCACCCCGGCAGGGGACAGGCCGCGGGTGCGCAGCGCCTCGGCGGTCAGTGCGGTGGCGTTCAGGGTGCCCAGGTCGGGTCGGGCCACCACCAGGACCGGCGCGGACAGCAGCACGGCGACGTCGGCCAGGGTCTGCCCCTCGGCGTTGAGCCGCACCAGCAGCCCGCCCGCCCCTTCTACCAGCACCAGGTCGTGTGTGCCCGCCAGGCGCCACACGGCCTCGGCCACCGCCTCGGCCCGCACGGGTTCGGCCCCGCTGCGGGCGGCGGCCGTGGCGGGGGCCAGCGGCTCGGGGTAGCGGACCAGTTCCGCCGTCGTCACGTCCGGGACGAGTGCGGCCACGGTGTCGGCGTCGCCGGGTTCGCCGGGCCCCACCCCGGTCTGGGCGGGTTTGAGCACGGCCACCCGCCGTCCCGCCGCGACCGCCAGCGCGGCCACCGCCGCGGTGACCACCGTCTTGCCGACCTCGGTGCAGGTCCCCGTCACCACCAGGACGCTCATCGGCGCTCCTCCCCCAGGCAGGCCCGCACCGCGGCGGCCATCCCGTCGGCGACGGCGGCCACCTCCTGCGAGGTGCACACGTAGGGCGGCATCGCGTACACGTGCTCGCGGAAGGGCCGCAGCCACACCCCCGCCTCCACCGCCGCCCGCGTGGCCTCGGCCATGCGCACCGGCGCCTCCAGCTCCACCACCCCGATCGCGCCGAGCACCCGCACCTCGCGCACGCCCGGCAGCCCCTCCAACGGCGCCAGGCCCTCGCGCAGACCCGTCCCGATCCTCGCCACGTCGCCCCTCCAGTCTCCGCCGGTCAGCAGGTCCACCGAGGCCAGCGCGGTCGCGCAGGCCAGCGGGTTGCCCATGAACGTGGGCCCGTGGGCGAGCACCGGCACCTCGCCCCCGGCGATGCCGCGGGCCACCCGCGCGGTGCACAGCGTCGCGGCGAGGGTCAGGTAGCCGCCGGTCAGCGCCTTGCCCAGGCACATGACGTCGGGGGCGACCCCGGCGTGGTCGGCGGCGAAGAGCTCGCCGGTGCGGCCGAAGCCGGTGGCGATCTCGTCGAATACGAGCAGCAGCCCGTACTCGTCGGCGATCCGCCGCAGCTCCGGCAGGTAGCCCGGGTGGTGGAAGCGCATGCCGCCCGCGCCCTGCAGCACGGGTTCGACGATGATCGCGGCCAGCTCGTCGGCGTGCTCGGCCGCCAGGCGCTCGAAGGCGGCCACGTAGCCGGGGTCGGGTTCGGCGTCGAACCCGGAGGGCGGCGCGGGCGCGTGCACCTGGGCGGGCAGCACGTCGCCCCACAGGGAGTGCATGCCGCCGTCGGGGTCGCACACGCTCATCGCGTGGAAGGTGTCGCCGTGGTAGCCGCCCCGCCAGGTGAGGAATCGGCGCCGCTCGGGCCGACCGGTGGAGCGGTGGTACTGCATGCACATCTTCATGGCGACCTCCACCGCCACGGAGCCGGAGTCGGCGAGGAAGACGTGCTCCAGCGGCCGCGGAGTGATCGCCACCAGGGCCTCGGCCAGGTCCGCGGCGGGCCCGTGGGTGAGCCCGCCGAACATGACGTGGCTGAACGCGTCGGTCTGCCGCCGCACCGCGGCGTCGAGCACCGGGTGGCGGTAGCCGTGCACAGCCGACCACCAGGACGACATCGCGTCCACCACACGGCGCTCGCCCTCCTCCGACCACAGGGTCAGCGTCGCCCCCTCGGCCCCGGTGACCACGTACGGCCGCTCCGCGGCGGGAACGGTGGTGTAGGGGTGCCACAGGTGGGCGGTGTCCGCGGCGCGGATCCGGGCGGAGCGGGCCGCGGGCGCCCGGGCTCCGGGGACCGCGGGGGA
>NZ_QPFC01001023.1:0-1870 GCF_003427465.1 Nocardiopsis sp. TNDT3
CCGGTGTCCCGTCCCGGCCGGTACGGGACACCGGGCCCCTTCCCCACCGGCCTACCGAAAAAGGCACGGGACGCGAACCACACCGGGTCGACGCGGCATCAGACCCGGCGTTGGTTGCGCGGTGCACGCGCCGAGGAATTCCCCGCCGGAGGTTTGATGTCCTACCCCGATCCCCCACAGCAGCCCCAGTGGCAGCCTCAGCCGCCCGGGCAGGGTTACCCTCCGCCCCAGGCTCCCGGCCAGCACCCCGCGGGCTTCGGCGCGGGCGCGCCCGGCGGTCCGCCGCCCGCGGGTCCCTTCCCCGGGGGCCAGTACTCCGGCGGTCAGGTGCCGCCGCCCTCCGGCGGCGGCCGCAACAGGCGCTGGCTGATCCCGGCCGCCGCGGGCACCGCGCTCCTCCTCATGGGCGGCACGGTGTGGGCCACCGTCTCGCTGGTCAGCTTCGGCGGCCCCCAGCCCGAGGACGTGCTCCCGGGCAGCGCGCTCGCGTTCGGCAAGATCGACCTGTCCATCGACGGCTCCCAGGCCATGGAGCTGTTGCGGTTCGTGGACCAGCTCCCCGACGAGGTCACGGCCGAGATGGACGAGCCCGACGGCGACATGACGGGGCTGGTCGCCGAGGGTTTCGTGGCCGCCTTCCCCGAGGCGCGGCAGTCCGAGGTCGAGGAGTGGATCGGCCAGCGCGTGGGCTTCGCGATGTGGCCCGCCAGCGGTGAGGCCGAGCTGGGCGAGGGCGCCGGCGTGGCCGGGGCGTTCGCGCTCGCGGTGGAGGACGAGCGGCTCGCCCAGGAGAACCTGGAGCGGCTCAGCGGCGAGTACGACGACCTCTACTTCGAGGTGATCAACGACTTCGCGCTCCTCACCACCTCCGACGCGGCGCTGGCCGACCTGCACGCGCAGGTGGAGGAGCACGGTCCCCTGGCCGACGCCGACACCTTCTCCGGCGACATGGCCGAGGTGCCCGGCGGCAGCCTGGCCGCGGCGTGGTCGGACCTCGCGGGTCTGATGGAGGTCGAGGAGTTCGCCCGCGAGTTCGAGGCCGACCTGGCCGCCGAAACCGGTGAGCTGAGCGGCCGGATGACCGCGTCCCTGCGGGTGGACGGCGAGTACCTGGAGGCGCGCACGGACATCTTCGACCTCACGGTGGACGGCACCGACCTGGCGTGGCTGGCCGAGACGCCGGGGGCGAGCGTGGCGGCGATGGAGTCGCTGCCCGAGAGCACGGTCATGGCCGTGGGCGCCAGCGGCCTGGACACGGCGCTGGCCGACGCCTACGAGAGCGACTCGATCCCGTTCATGACGAGCAGCGGCCAGATGCAGGAGATGGAGCGCCAGTTCAACTCGATGGGCGCCCCGCTGCCGGAGGGGTTCACCCAGCTGCTGGGCTCCTCGACCGCGTTCGGTGTCACCGACATGGACCTGGAGGGCTTCTTCGGATCCTCCTACAGCGGCGGCGGGGAGGCGTCCTTCCAGTACCGCGCGGTGGGCGGTGACGAGCAGATCCTGGGCGACTTCGTCGAGAGCGCGGTCGTCGACTCCTACAGCACCCCGCCGGGGGTGAGCACCGACGGCGACGCCGTGGTGGTGTCCCAGGGCAGCAGCGCCACCGGGCGCCTGGGCGACGACCCGGTCTTCCAGCAGACCATGCAGGAGATGGACTCGGCGGTGATGGCCGGGTACATGGACCTGCGCCAGGTGCTGACCGAGAGCGAGGTGGAGGCCCCCGGCCAGTGGGGCGCCGTGGGCCTGGCGCTGAGCGTCACCGAGGAGGGGCAGCGCAGCAGCGTGGAGCTGCGCTGGTCGCCCAGCGGCGGCGAGTAGACGCGGGAGGCGTGAGCGCGCGGACGGCGCGGGGGGACGGTGCTCCCCC
>NZ_QPFC01001024.1:0-2262 GCF_003427465.1 Nocardiopsis sp. TNDT3
CGGCGCCGACACCGGACGCGGGCGCCTGCCCGAGCCCTCCGAGCTGTTCGAGGCCGCCCGCCTCGTGCTGCGCCGCGGCGCCGCCGCCCCCGACCTGGCCGGACGGCGCGTGGTGGTCTCCGCGGGCGGCACCCGCGAGGCC
This sequence comes from Nocardiopsis sp. TNDT3, assembly GCF_003427465.1. Taxonomy (NCBI): domain Bacteria; kingdom Bacillati; phylum Actinomycetota; class Actinomycetes; order Streptosporangiales; family Nocardiopsidaceae; genus Nocardiopsis; species Nocardiopsis sp. TNDT3. Next base: position 143 of record NZ_QPFC01001024.1, read on the forward strand.
GTCGACCCCGTCCGCTTCCTGGGCAACCACTCCTCGGGCAAGCAGGGGTACGCCCTGGCGCGCACCGCCGCCGCCCGCGGCGCCGACGTGACCCTGGTCGCCGCCAACGTCTCCCTGCCCGACCCGGCCGGGGTGCGCGTCGTGCGCGCGGGCTCGGCCGTGGAGCTGGCCGAGGCCATGGAGGCCGAGCGCGTCGGCGCGGACGTGATCGTGATGAGCGCCGCGGTGGCCGACTTCCGGCCGGTCGCCAGCGCCGCCTCCAAGATCAAGAAGAGCCCCGGCGCGACGCCCGCGCCCATCGAGCTGGCCGAGAACCCCGACATCCTCGCCGGGCTGGTCGCCTCGCGCGACGCCGAGGGGCTGGCGCAGACCGTCGTGGGCTTCGCCGCCGAGACCGACGACGTGATCGCCAACGGCCGGGCCAAACTGGCCCGCAAGGGCTGCGACCTGCTCGTGGTCAACCAGGTCGGCGGCGGGCGCGCGTTCGGCACCGAGGACAACCAGGCCGTCATCCTGGGCTCGGACGGCAGCGCGGTGGACGTGCCCACCGGACCCAAGGAGGACCTCGCCGACCGTGTCTGGGACCTGGTACTGCCGCGCCTGGGCTGAAGCGCCCGCCTGGCGCGGCCCGGTCGAACAAGCGGGTGCCCAGGACTGGATTCCCACCGCGGAGTACGTCAGACTTCAACGTGCACCCGTGGCGACCGGGGAGGTCGTCCGCGGGGTGCCCGCCCCCAGCAGTCCCGTTACAGTGGACCAATAACCAACCCCGTCGGTCGGTATTGGCCGCCTCGGCAGGCAGCCGGGGGCGCCCGTGCCGCACCGGCACATGTCAGCCAGCAGCCGCTGCAAGGAGTCACGCAACGTGTCCCGCCGCCTTTTCACCTCCGAGTCGGTCACCGAAGGCCATCCCGACAAGATGGCCGACCAGATCAGTGACGCGATCCTCGACGCGATGCTCACCCACGACCCGCGCAGCCGGGTCGCGGTCGAGACGCTGATCACCACCGGTCAGGTCCACATCGCGGGCGAGGTCACCACACAGACCTACGTCGACATCCCCGCCATCGTGCGCGGAAAGATCCTCGAGATCGGCTACGACTCCTCCGCCAAGGGGTTCGACGGCGACTCCTGCGGGGTCAACGTCTCCATCGACGCGCAGTCCCCCGACATCGCCCAGGGTGTCGACACCGCCTACGAGGCGCGCGTCGGCAACGAGGACGACGCCCTCAACCGGCAGGGCGCGGGCGACCAGGGCCTGATGTTCGGCTACGCCAACCGCGAGACCCCCGAGCTCATGCCGCTGCCGATCAAGCTGGCGCACTCCCTCTCCGAGCGCCTGGCCGGGGTCCGCCGCAACGGCACGGTGCCCTACCTGCGCCCGGACGGCAAGACCCAGGTCACGGTCGAGTACGACGGCCAGACCCCGGTCCGCCTGGACACCGTCGTGGTCTCCAGCCAGCACTCGGCCGACATCAACCTCGACGAGATGCTCGCCCCCGACATCCGCGAGCACGTGATCGAGCCGGTCGTGGCCGCCTACGGCCTGGAGTCCGACGACTACCGGCTCCTGGTCAACCCGACCGGCCGGTTCGAGATCGGCGGCCCCATGGGCGACGCCGGTCTCACGGGCCGCAAGATCATCGTGGACACCTACGGCGGCTACGCCCGCCACGGTGGCGGCGCCTTCTCCGGCAAGGACCCGTCGAAGGTGGACCGCTCGGCCGCCTACGCCACCCGCTGGGTCGCCAAGAACATCGTCGCGGCCGAGCTCGCCGAGCGCGCCGAGGTCCAGGTGGCCTACGCCATCGGCAAGGCGCACCCGGTCGGCGTGTTCATCGAGACCTTCGGCACCGAGAAGGTCGCCCCGGAGCTGATCGAGAAGGCCGTCAAGGAGGTCTTCGACCTGCGTCCGGCCGCCATCGTGCGCGACCTGGACCTGCTGCGCCCGATCTACTCCCGGACCGCCGCCTACGGCCACTTCGGCCGTGAGCTGCCCGAGTTCACGTGGGAGAGCACCGAGCGCGCCGCCGCGCTGCGCTCCTTCGTGGGCGCCTGAGCCGCACCCGCGGCACCGGTTCCCGCGAGGGGACTCCAGGGCGCGCACGGCCGTCACCGGC
>NZ_QPFC01001025.1:0-1861 GCF_003427465.1 Nocardiopsis sp. TNDT3
GGCCGCCGAGGCGATCGGCCGGGTGGTCACCGGGATGCCGAGGTTCTCGGCGGCCCGGCTGACCAGCGCCGTGGTCACCCCCGGCAGGCACGGGGCCTGCGGCCAGACCAGGCCCCCGCCGTCCAGGAAGCCGATGTTCCAGGTGGGGCCCTCCGAGACGCGGCCGTCCACGCCCATGAACAGCGCGTCGTCGTAGCCGTCCAACTGGGCGGCGCGGCGCTGGCGGATCGCTCCGAACAGGCCGGTGCTCTTGATCTGCGGGGTGTCGCGGGTGAAGCGGCGCGTGCCCAGGCGGACCGGGGGAGGGGAGGCGTCCGTCGGCGCGGGACGGGTGCTGACGAGGATCTGCGGGAGCTGGCGTGCGGAGGGGTGGCCCAGGTCCATGTGGGGGTCGAAGACGGTCACGCGGACCACCGATGGGGAGAGGTGGGCGCGCGCGGAGCGCCGCGCGAGTTCGCGGACCCGGGGGATGTCGAGCTCGACGCCGAAGAGGGTGCGGCAGTCGCGGCTCAGGCGGTCCATGTGCAGGTCGAGGCCGCGGACACGCAGGTCGGTGACGAGCATGGTGGTGAAGTGGCCGTAGCCGTACAGGGCCAGGCCCGCGAGTTCCCCGGTGCTGACGGGGCGTCCGTTCAGTTCCATGAGGTGTCCATCATGGCATTCGGGGATCCGCGCCATCGGGGTTTCCCCCACCGGAACCGGGGCGGCGGAAGCACCGCGCCGGTCGGGCCGGGGCCCGGTCGCCGGGGTCCGCGTCAGCCGGTCGTGCGGCGGAAGCGGTACCACCGCGGTGAGGTCCGGTTCATCGGCCACCCCAGGCCGCTGGTCCGCGCGTCCTCGGCCGTGAGGAGCTCCCACCCCGGGAACGCGGCCTCGATCTGCGCCTGTGCGACGCCCTCGACGAGCCGCCGGTACCGGGACGGGCCGAAGGCGAGCATCAGCAGGGTGGCCCCCGGAGCGGCCAGGGCCGTCACTCCCCGCCCCTCCGCGGCCCGCTGGTCGGTGTCCAGGCCCTGGAAGCAGCCGATGTCGAGGAAGAGGTCGAAGGCGCCCAGGCCGGAGGATTCGAGGCCGGTCACGTCGCCGACGACGTAGGCGACCTCCGCCGGGCCCTTGCGGCGGGCGGCCTCGACGGCCTCCGGCACGATGTCGACGCCCACCGCCTCCCAGCCGCGCCGGGCCAGTTCGGGGGTGAACTGACCGCGTCCGCAGCCGATGTCCAGCGCCCGGCCGGGGCCGGTCGAACGCTCCCGCGTCTCGCGGTCGAGCAGGGCGCCGAGCTGCGCCGCCCCGCCCGCGGCGCCGTAGCGCTCCCAGGGGGTGAGGCCGAGGCGGTACATCCACGCGTATTTCGTCATGTCCTCAAGGTAGATCGGCCCTCCGGCGCGGGCCTTTCACCCCCCGGTGGAGGGCCGGCGAGGGGGTGTTCCCGCTGTTCGGGGGTGCGGTCCGTCCGGCTGCGGGGAAGGAGGGGGCGGACGCGTCGCACGTCCGGCGCGACCGCACCGGACCCGACACCGAACACCCGCGACGAAGGGCACGGGGACCACGGAACCGGACGTTCTGCGGTCCTCCGCGTTCGCCGAACTCGAAACCCGTGTGTCGGTTCCTCCCGTCCGGGTAGGGCGGGCCCCATGGTCGGACAACGAGGACGCGCGTACCCGGTCACCACGCTCGCGGCGGGAGCCGCCGTGACACTCGCTCTGGCGGGGTGCGGCGCGAGCGGCGGCGGCGCGGCCACCGAACCCACCAGCACCGCGCCACCCCGGGGCGACGGCTCCCCGAGCGCCCCGGCGGTCCCCACCTCCGCACCGGAGCCGGCGGCGACCGGGACGGCCGAGGACAGCGCGAGCGTCTGCGG
>NZ_QPFC01001026.1:0-3805 GCF_003427465.1 Nocardiopsis sp. TNDT3
GTGCGGGGCGCTCCTCGGCCGGGGACGCGGCGGCCCTGCCGTGCCTGGCCGTCTCGGACCCGGCGTGCCTGGCCGTCCGGGACTCACCCGACCCGGCCGACCCGCCCGACCCGGCCTCGCGCGCCCCCGCGAGCATGTTGGCGGTGATCCACTCGTAGACCACGATCCAGGCGGAGCTCATGGAGGAGGACCAGGTCGGCGAGACCTCGCTGACCGCGCGCACCAGGGCACGGCCCACGTAGGGGTAGTGCTCGGGCTTGATGTCCATGTCCCGCTTGTGCTGGGCGCCCAGCCGCCTCAGGTACCCGGCGACCTCCTCGGGCTCGTCGAGGTAGCGGACGACCTCCAGCAGGGCGAAGGCCATGCGCTCCTTCTGCGTCTGCATGTTCGCGGGGAACATGTCGCGGACGGCGGGCGCCATCTCGAACAGGTTCTGGTAGAAGCGGTCGGCCAGACGGGTGGAGCCGGGCGGTAACGCGGAGCACGACTGCCGGACCGCCTCGATGACGGCGGGGGCGGGGAGCGGTACCTCTTCGATGGAGCGGGGAGACAAGGAAGCCTCCAATCAGGTCGCGGAAAGGGCTGTGCCACGGGGGTGCACGTACCACCGTGGTGACGGAGCGTAGTCATGCCGGGGGTGCGGACACGCGTTCCCCACTGGTTCGCCGACCGAGGGGACACGTGCGGGCTCCACGCGCGCGGAGCCGGACGACCGGACGCGCGCGGGAGGGCCTCAGCTCACCGCTGGCCCGGCGGAGTCCCGGGGAACGGATGGGCCGCCCCGGCGGCCGGTTCCGCCCTTCGGGTACTCCCAGCCTCCGGCGCTCCTGACGGGGCCGTGTGCGCGGGCTGGGGCGAAGGGGACGGACGTAGCGCTCCTTCGGCAGTAGCGGGGGTGTCGGGAACCCTCATCGCTGCCTCGTCTTCTTCCGGATTCAGTACACATCCAAGGTTCGGATAGCGCTGAATGCCACGTGAGGGGTGAGCGACGACCGTTTCAACGTTCGCTACCCCCTTTACTGTGCCTGTTGTGGCAATGTAACAGAAATGTCGACGTTTGAGGATATTACCCTCTGGTAGCGCATGAGGCCACAGTGCTACCTGAGTTATCAGCGACAACTTTCGTCCTTCGTGTGACAGACGGCCTCCGTGCACCGTCCGGAGGGAGCGCGTCAACCGATCGGTTGACGCCGCGATCCACCGATCCCGTGGCGGGGCGGGCGATCCGCGGCGCACCCGCCGCGGGCGATGCTCGGGACATGCCGATCATCGACGTCAGGAACCTGCACAAGCGCTACGGGGAGAAGGTCGTCGTCGACGACGTGTCCTTCTCCGTCGAGGAGGGTGAGATCTTCGGGATCCTCGGCTCCAACGGGGCCGGGAAGACCACCACGGTCGAGTGCGTCGCGGGGATGCGCCCCACCGACGCGGGGTCGATCACCGTGCTCGGCCAAGACCCGAGGCGGAAGCGGGACGGGGTCCGCCAGCGCCTCGGCATCCAGCTCCAGGAGGCGCGGCTGCCCGACCGGATCAGGGTCGGGGAGGCCCTCGACCTCTACGCCTCCTTCTACCGCTCCCCGGCCGACACCGGTCAGCTCATGGAGAGGCTGGGCATCGCCGACAAGCGCGACACCCAGTACCGCAGGCTGTCCGGGGGACAGAAGCAGAGGGTGTCCATCGCCCTGGCCCTCGTGGGCCGACCCGCGGTGACCATCCTCGACGAGCTGACCACGGGACTGGACCCCCAGGCGCGCAGGGACACCTGGGACCTCATCGAGGACGTGCGCGAATCCGGGGTCACGGTCGTGCTCGTCACCCACTTCATGGACGAGGCCGAGCGGCTCTGCGACCGGCTCGCGCTGATCGACTCGGGCCGCGTCGCCGCCCTGGACACCCCGGACGGGCTCGTCACGCGGGCCAGCCCGGAGCAGCGGGTGACCTTCCGCGCGCCCCCCGGGTTCGACGAGCAGCTGCTCACCGCGCGGCCCGAGGTGGTCTCCGCGCACCGCAGGGGACGCCAGGTCCGGGTGGCCGGGCGGGACGACCTGCTCCACGCCGTGACCTCCGTCCTGGCCCGCGAGCACGTCGTCGCCGAGGACCTGCGCGTGGAGCGCTCCAGCCTGGACGACGCGTTCGTCGTCCTGACCGGAAGGGCCCTCGAATCATGAGCACCGACACCAGGAGGAGAGCCACCGTGTCCACCCTGCTGCGCGTCACCGCGACCGAGGCCCGGCTGCTGACGCGCGAGCCCGTGGCGGTCAGCGTCGGCATCCTGCTGCCCACCGCGCTCCTGCTCGGGCTCGGCGCCCTGCCGACGCTGCGGGAGCCCTCCCCGGAGTTCGGCGGCCTGCGCTTCGTCGACACCTGGGCTCCCATGGCCCTGATCCTCGGCATGGGGATCCTGTGCGTCCAGCACCTGCCGACCACCCTGGCCGCCTACCGGGAGCGGGGCGTCCTGCGCCGGATGTCGACCACGCCGATGCACCCCGGAACGCTCCTGAGCGCGCAGATCATCGTGGTCTCCGCCGCGGCGGCCGTCTCCGCCGCGCTCCTGGTGCTGTCCTCCTGGCTGGTCCTGGACGTCGAGCCGCCGAGCCGGCCGCTGCTGTTCACCGCCGCGTTCGCCGTCGGGACCGCCTCGCTCATCGCGCTGGGGGTCCTCATCGCCGCCGTGGCGCCCAGCGCGGGCGCGGCCAACGGCCTGTCGATGACGCTGTACATGCTCCTGCTGCTCCTGGGCGGGGTCTTCCTGCCGCAGAACGCCCTGCCCGACCTCCTGGTGCGCGCGGGGGAGTTCGCGCCGCCCGGCGCCCGGCTCCTGCTGGAGAGCTGGTCGGGCGGAGCCGGGGACGCGGGGCTGCCGCAACTCGCCCAACTGGCGATAATGGCGGGGATCGCCGTGGCGGCCGCGGCGCTGGCGGCCCGACTGTTCCGATGGGAGTGAGCGGCGGATGAGCCGACGGAGCACCGGGGCGGACGCCGTGCGGGACTGGGACCGGTGGTGGGACGGGTTCCTCGCCGCCGCCCCCTGGGCCCTGCTGCTGCCCTCGGCGGCGCTGGTCCTGTCCCGGCCCGTGGCGGACTGGACCGAGCACGCGGTCACCGTCGGCCTGACCGCGCTCACCGCCGCCTGGGTGCTCCTCGGGTACACGCCGCCGTGGCGGGACGGCCGACCGCTGCCCGCCGGGATCCACTTCGCGGTGCTCCTCGCGCTGGCCTCGGCGCTGATGGCGCATGACACCCTGTTCATGATGTTCACGGTCTCGCTGTTCTTCCGCGCGATGGCGCTGCCCCGGCGGCTGACCCTCGTCGGGATCGCGGCCACCGCGGTCGCGCTGTACACGAACACGATGGGATTCCCCGGAACGGACACGGAGCGGCCGTTCCTGGAGCACCTGTTCGTCTACGTCGGCGTGATCACCATCCAGACCGTGGCCGTCGGCGGAGGGCTCGTGATCGCGTCCAAGGCGGCCGAACAGCACCGGGAGCGCCGGGTGACGGTGGCCAGGCTGGAGGCGGCCCTGGAGGAGAACGCCGGGCTGCACGCGCAGCTCCTCACCCAGGCCTGGGAGGCCGGGGTGTTGGACGAGCGCCAGCGGATGGCACGGGAGATCCACGACACCCTGGCCCAGGGGCTCGCCGGGATCGTGACGCAGATCCAGGCGGCGCAGCGGGTGTGGGAGGACCCCGGGGCGGCGCGTCCGCACGCGGACCGCGCGCTCGGCCTGGCGCGGGAGAGCCTGGCCGAGGCCCGGCGCTCCGTGCAGGCCCTGCGCCCCGGGCAGCTGGCGGAGAGCCAGCTGCC
>NZ_QPFC01001027.1:0-4559 GCF_003427465.1 Nocardiopsis sp. TNDT3
CGCGGGGCGGGGGCCGGGAGCCGGGGATCCGTTCGTGTCGGAGGAGGCCATGCCCGGGAAGAACGCCCCGCGGATGTCCTCGAACGACGTCAGCCGGGACAGCAGGTCCTCCAGGCTCCACACGTGCACGCTGCGGGCGGTCAGGGCGGGGTTGTAGGCGGTGACGCGTTCGCGCAGCCCCGGGACCGCGGGCCCGGAGTGGACGAACAGCACCTGGACCGCGGTGCCGAAGACCCGGCGGGCCTTGGCCACCGTCCACCCGGCCCGGGCGACGACGTCCTCGGGGCGGGTCTTGGCCTCCACGCACAGCACGCGGTGGCGGTGGCGCAGGACGGCGTCGAAGTCGGCGACCGAACCCCCGGGGTGACGGGGGTCGGCGACCTGGCGAGCCCCGACGACCTCGGTGTCGGACCGGCGGCGCGTGTGGCGCAGCAGGTGGGACAGGACGCGGCCCTCGGCGACGACGCCGCGCCGCACGGCCGGGGCCAGGTCGGGAAAGCGCGCCTGGAGGGCCTGGCGTCCGCCCTGGACGAAGAGGCGCACGGGTTCGGGGTCGCGGTCCTCCAGCCAGTGGGCGCCGTGGATTCCGGCGAGGGTGCGCAGGTCGACGCCGTCGCTGACCAGGGGACGCCCCGGATGGGAGCCGTCGGCGGTGCGCAGCCGGTCGCGGACCGCGTCCAGGTAGTGGCGCCAGCGGCGGGAGCCGGGGTGCCGGTCCGGTGGGAGGACCCGCTCGTGCAGCAGGGCCGCGGCCACGCTCATCACCTTGGTGCCGCCGGTGTAGTCCAGGTACCAGGGTTCGCCGCCGTTGGCGCGGTGCAGGGCGGCCAGGGTGTCGGTGACCGGACCGAAGTCGTGCGGGTCGGGCCCCACGCTCACCACGCTCACCGACTCGGGGGAGGCCAGGCGCTCCACGGCGGCGGCGACGCGCCGTGCCAGCGGTCGGGTCCCGTCGCTGGCGACCAGGGCCAGGTGGTCGGCGCGCAGGGTGAGCGAGGACAGCAGCGCGGGGGTGGGGTTCTGTCCGACGAGCACGACGGCGGCACGGGGGCTGTCCACGGCGTCCTGTTTTCCGGGAGGGGGCGTCGGAGGACCACGCTATGCGGTGGGACCCCGTTTCTCCAGCGCCCGCGTCCGGTCCGGATGCCGTTCCCCGGCCGGCCCGGCCGCCGGGACCCTTCGCGTCACCCCCGTTCCGGGCGAACGGGGGCGGGGCGCGGCGAGCGCGGGCGCACGTCGTCAGGGGACCGCCTCCGCGTCCCGGGGGCGGAGGCCGAGCCGCACCAGGGCGCCGCTGACGACGAAGGACCGGCAGGCGGTGACCACGCCGCTGCCGTCGCGCACGAGGTCGGAGGGGACCAGCAGGTCACGGCGTTCGGGGTGCGCGGAGACGACCACGGAGGAGACGATGAACCACACGCCCTCCTGCGGTTCGGGGAGGTCGGCCCGGGTGCGCTCCTCGGCCACCAGCGGGACCCCGGCGACCTCCAGGCCCACGGGGACGCGGACGGCCTCCACCCGGGCCGGCCGGGTGGATCCGGGCCAGCGCCGGATGACGCGCGACCTCTCGTCCACGACTGTCACCACATGCGGCGTCAGGTTGACCACCAGCATCCGGTGACCTCCGTTCCTCTCGCTTCCCCGTCGGCCGGGCTGACCGCCGGGTCCGGCGGCGGCGCGCCCTCACCGCAGTCTCTCGGACACAGGGCACGTCCCCGGAGAACGACGCCGGACCGGGAAATCCGTAAACACTGAGGCCATTGTTACTGATATCCATTTTGCACTTGTTTATAGAAATTCATCCTGCCTGGTACAGGGGTCCGTCAATTGACATTTCCCCCTCGGCGGGCCTAATTTGATAGGTGACCTCCCGTTGGCGCGGGGGTGTCACCTGAGGTCTCGCGTTCTCTCACGCGCTTTCCCGGAGGGCTGGGGAAGCGTCCCGGCCCCGGACCACCGGGGAGAAGAGTTCGTGAGCACGCACCACTGCTCCGCCTGGGAGCTGTTCGGCTCCGCCGCCTTCCTGCGCGCCTTCACGCGCGTTCTGGGGTGCGGGCCGTGCTCCGCGGACGGAACCGCGCAGGGCTGCTCGGGTCACTCCGAACAGTTCGGCGACTATGTCGACCTGTGCGCCGAGCACTGCCCGTGCCCGGTGCACGGAGGCGACCCCGAGGGCGTCATCGCCGTGCGCATGCGCCGCGCCGTGCCCGACGGCACCGCCGTCGACCGCACCGCCGCGCACCGGCTGCGCGACGCCCTGGACGACGTGCGCCGGGACCGCTCCTACAAGAACCTGCGCCGGGTCTACCCGCAGGCCTCCTCCGACGGCCGGGTGCGCTGCGCGTTCTCCGAGCGCCCGCGGCGCTGGGCGCAGCGCCGCGACGTGTCCCGGGTCGCCGCGGACGTGGTCGACCAGGAGGCGCTGGCGATGCTGGTGCTCACCGCGGGCTGGGGCAACCCCGCCGCCGACCTGCCCGAGGACGTGCACCCGGGCGAGGCGGTCTCCTTCACCGAGGACGGCAGCGCCGTGCCCGTCGCCGACCTGCGCGGACGCGCCCTGACCGCGGTCGGGGAACCGCCCATGGTCTCCACCGCCACCGGCGACTACCTGCTGCGCAAGCTGGCCGAACTGGCCTCCGGGCGCGACGCGGACGCGGGCCGCACCCCCGACCAGCGGCGCCGCCTGCTGCTGCGCGGCCTGCTGCCAGGCATGAGCGGCGAGGACGTCGCCCGCAGGCTCACCGGCGTGCTGGGCCGGATGGCGGTGGACATGCCCGTCCACTTCCGGCTGGTGCAGCAGGCGCGGGGGCGGGCGCGCAGCGCGCCCTACTCCCCCGTCCCCGACGCCCCCGAACCCGAGGAGGAGTCCCCGCGGCGGCGCGAGGTGCTGGACGCGTCGGAGCGCGCCTGGCTGGAGCGCACCGCCCGGGAGCTGACGGAGCGGGCCCAGGAGGCACGGGGGGACTTCGAGGCCGACCCCCGGGGCGCGCTCGACGCCCTGCTGTGCGCGCTGCTGGAGCGGGAGCCCGCCCCGGCGCTGTGGACGGGAGCCCAGGAGGACCCCGACCTGCGCGCGGACCTGCTGGAGGCGCTGGCCGAGGCCGTCGACGGACGCCCGTGAGGGGACGCGCCCACCCGGCGGACCCCGGGAAGAGGACGGACGGGGCGGCCACCGGCGCGCCTACGCGCCGTGCCCCGCCCGCCCTCCGGGCCTCCCGGCGTCGCGGAACCGCCGGGTGAGCGGGGGCAGCACCGGGTACTCGGCGAACTCGCGCAGGGACATCACCGCGGTCGCCTCCCAGGGCAGGCGGCCGCGCCAGCGGCTGGCCAGGCACACGTCCACGGCCTGGTCCACCTCCCGCCAGCGCCCGGGTGCGGGCTCGCCCGGCAGGCGTCTGGCCGCCAGGGCGGCGCCGAAGGCGTCCAGGAACCCCCGCACCCGCTCCCGCCCGGCGCGCACGACCCCGGCGCCCGGGTCCAGGGACAGCGCGCGGGCGCGCCGGTCCACCAGGTACAGCTCCGGGCGCAGGTGGACGCTGCCCATGCCCAGCGACTTGCCCATGCCGATCTTGTGCGCGTGCTCGGGGTCGGCGGGGTCGCCCCCGTCCACGGGATTGTCCAGCAGCAGGGCGCGCAGCAGCGCACCGAGTTCGCCGTCGGTGAGGTTGGTGAAAGTGATGCGTGAGCGAAAGGTGAGACCGTCGCGGAGGGGGACGACGTCGCGTTGGGTGTCGCGGGGCGGTTCGGGCCGGGATCCCGGAGCCAGCACCGTCAGCCCCAGCTCCTCCTGGGTGCGGGCGTCGTAGCGCACCGGTCCGCCCGGGGCGGCGCGGTGCCGGTGCAGGTACACCTTGTACCCGCCCAGCCGCACCAGGCCCTCGTGCGACCACGTGATGATGTCGGGCCGGTCCCCCGAGGCGGCGTCGGGTCCCTGGAGCAGGTAGTTGGCGAAGCAGCCCCGCTGGGGAGAGAGCAGCTGCACGCGCAGGGCCGCGCCGTCGGGGTAGTCCGGGTCGGGGTCGGTGCTCAGCGCGCTGCCGAAGGACACCCGGCCCTTGGACGCCCCCGACTCGCCCGCGAAGGTGTCGGTGTCGCCGAACAGGGCCCGGCACACGTCCACCGTGCGCCCCGCCAGGGCGGCCCTGCCCGGGTCGCCGTGCTGGGGGCCCAGGACGGGCGCGGGCAGGGCCCGGCGGACCGGGTTGTCGTCGCTGACGGCGATGCGGTAGCCGCCGGAGCGGCCGAAGGAGACCACCTCCCCGGACGCGTCGAGGTCGAACCAGACCGGTTCGAGCCCGCGGCGGGGCAGGCCGCCGCCGGCGGCCCCGGCGACCGGTTCGCGCACGGGGTCGGCCGCGCCCGTGCCCAGGGTGTCGGGGAAGGCGGCGCGCTGGTAGCCGGTGACCTGCTCGGCCGACTCGAACAGCTCCACCATGGCGTCCGGGACGCGCAGGCGTCCGCCCAGGTCGGCGGGCCGGGGGAAGAGGTAGGCGTTGCGGCGCCCACCCGCGGCGACCCCGGTCAGGACCACCAGGGCCCGCACCACCCCTCCCCCGCCC
>NZ_QPFC01001028.1:0-3228 GCF_003427465.1 Nocardiopsis sp. TNDT3
CGCCCCCGACCGCCCCGCCGCCCGCGCACGCGGCGCCGCCGCCGCGCACGGCACCCACCTGCTCTTCCTGGAGGGCTCCGACGCCCTCACCGGCTACGCCCTGGCCTACCTCCTGCGCAGCGCGGGCGACACCCGCTCGGACCTGGTCGTCGGCAACGCGTACAGGTTCGACGAGCTGGGCGCCTCCCCGTCCAAGGCGCACCGCAGGTACTGCGGCAGGCACCGCATGGCCGAGGACCCCCGCGCCGTCCCCGGACTCGCCGCCGACGCCACCCTGGGCAACAAGCTCTGGCGCAGGGAGTTCTGGAACTCCCTGCCCGACCACTCCCTGGACCCCGAGGACGCCGACCTGGGCCTGCGCCGGGCCGCCCTGTCCGCGGAGACCGTGGACACCCTGCCCGGCCCCGTCCTGCTCATGCGCCGACGCGAGGCCGCCCGCCGGCCCCTGGACAAGGCCGCGCTCACCCGGCGCCTCACCGCGATGGGCGACCTCGCCGCCGGACTCGCCAGCGCCGACCGCGAGCTGTGGGACCGCACCCTGCTCGGCGGCGAGCTGCACCAGCTCCTGCTGCGCCTGGACGACGCCGACGAGGAGGCCCGCGAGGCCGTCGTCGACTTGGTCAACGCCTACCTCGACCACGTGCCCGCGCGCCTCCTGCGCGGCCTCAACGTGCTCGACCGCCTCCTGTACCACCTGGTACGCAAGCGGCGCACGGCCGACGTCCTGGAGGTCGCGACCTTCGCCAAGAGCGTCGAGATCAAGAAGGCCACCGTCGTGCGGCGCGGCCTGGGCTACTACGTCAGCTACCCCTTCTTCGAGTCCCAGGAGCCCGACCGGGCGGTGCCGCGCGAGGTGTACCGGCTCGGCGAGGACATCCGGGTCCGCCAGAAGACCGAGGACGTCCGCTGGTCGAGCGGGCGCCTGCACGTCAGCGGCCGCGTCGGCATCCGCCACCTGCGCGCCCGCAGACGATGGCAGCAGCACCTGGCGGCCTTCGCGGTCAACACCGCCACCCGCCGCCGTGTCCGCGTGCCCGTGCGGGTGCGGCTCGCCGCCGAGTACCGCCTCCCCGACGTCATCGACGCCGCCCGCCACGACCACGGGGGCTTCACCGTCATCGTCGACCCCCGCAAGCTGCGCTCCTCCGGCGGTTGGGAGCCCGGAGACTGGAAGCTGGAGCTGGTCGTCCTCAACCGCGGGATCACCCGCCGCAGGATCGTCGCCAACCCCGTCCCCGGCCCGGCCGAGCGCCCGGGCTACCACCGCGTCGAGGGGGACGTGTGGGTGCGCCCGCACTGGAGCAGGGACCGCCAGCTGCTGATCAGCGTCGAACCGGCCCGCGCGCGCGTGGCCGAGCACCGCTTCGACGCCCGCACCGGTGTGCTGGAGCTGGAGGGCGAACTGGTGTCCGCGCCCGCGGCCGAGGCCACCGGGCTGCGCCTGACCCGCCGTCCCGGCACCGCCGCGCTCACCTACCCGGCCACCGTCCACGGCGGCCGCGTCACCGCCCGCGTACGCGCCGACGAGCTCTTCGACCGCAGCGTCACCGAGTGCGGCGGCGTGATCCGCCAGGAGGAGTGGGACGTCCACCTGGTGACCCCGGACGGGCGGGCCGTCGCCCTGATCCTGCCCGACGAGACGGCCACCGCCGCCTACGCGGCCGAGGACGGCCACCGCGAGCTGGCCGTGCTGCGCACCGCGACCGGTCACCTCAAGCTGCGCGCGGGGCACGCCCGGCCCGTGGTCGACCGCGCCCGCTGGGAGGGCCGCGCCCTGCTGCTGGAGGGGGAGTTCTCCGCCGACGCCGAACTGGACCTGGTCGCCCGGGCGCGCGGCCGCGACGAGGAGCACCCGCTGCGGGTGGAGCGCTCCGGCAGCCGCTTCACGGCCCGCTTCGCCCCCGCCGACGTCCCCACCCTGTCCGGCGAGCTGTCCCTGCCCGCGGGCGCCTACCAGCTGGGGGGCCGGGTCAGCGAGGCCGCCGGGGGCGGCGCCGACGCGACGGACGTGGGCGTGGAGTTCTCCGACGCGCTCATCCCCGGCCTGCCGCTGGAGATGCAGACCGGCGAGCGCGCCTACACCCTCTCCTGCCAGGGGCGCGGTGTCCCCGTGCTCCAGGTGGGCAGCGACCTGCGTCCCGCCGAGCGCGGCACCTTCGCCCAGCGCGAGCTGCGCGAGCGCCACTACCCGGCCCGGCGCCGCGAGCCCGTCACCGAGGGCGTGCTCTTCGACAGCTACACCGGCCGCCAGTACTCCGACAGCCCGCAGAGCGTCTACGCGGAGCTGCGGGGGAGGGCGCGCTGGGCGCAGTACCCGATGTCGTGGCTGGTCGCCGACGGCCAGGTGCGCCTGCCCGACGACCTGACCGCCGTGCGGCACCGGGGCCGGGAGTACTACGAGGCGCTGGCCCGCACCCGCTACCTGGTCACCAACTCCCGCCAGCCCCCGTGGTTCCACCGCCACCCCGACCAGGTGGTCGTGCAGACCTGGCACGGCTCGATGCTCAAGCGCATCGGCTTCGACGTCGAGAACATCCGCGGCAAGTCGCGCGACTACTTCGACAAGCTCGCCTGGGAGACCGCGCAGTGGGACTACCTGGTCTCGCCGAGCCCGTGGGCGACCCCGATCCTGCGCAGCGCCTTCCGCTTCGAGGGCGAGGTGCTGGAGACCGGCTACCCGCGCAACGACATCTTCTTCGCCCCCGACCGCGAGGCCGTCGCCGAGCGCACCCGCCGCAGGCTCGGCCTGCCCGAGGGCAGGAAGGTGGTGCTGTACGCGCCGACCTGGCGCGACGACAAGTACTACACGCGCGGCAGGCACAAGCTGGACCTGCACCTGGACCTGCGCCGGATGTACGACAAGCTCGGCGACGACCACGTGCTCCTGGTGCGCAGGCACCCGCGGGTGGTGGACAGCGTGCCGATCGTGGGCAGGGACTTCGTCCACGACGTGTCCCTCTACCCGGAGATCATGGAGCTCTTCCTCATCACCGACGTGCTCGTCACGGACTACTCGTCGATGATGTTCGACTTCGCCAACACCGGGCGGCCGATGCTCTTCTTCACCTACGACCTGGAGAGCTACCGGGACAACCTGCGCGGGTTCTACTTCGACTTCGAGGAGACCGCGCCTGGCCCGCTGCTGACCGAGTCCGACCAGGTGGTCGAGGCCCTGCTCGACATCGACGAGGTGGCCCGGCGCAGCGGGGACGCCTACCGCTCGTTCGT
>NZ_QPFC01001029.1:0-1825 GCF_003427465.1 Nocardiopsis sp. TNDT3
GTGGTGGGGGGCGGTGGTCCCCGGGGCGTCCCGGGGACGCACTCACTCGGGCCGACGATCGGCCTTCTCGTACGCGGCGGTCCTGCGCTGGGCGGCCGCGATGCGGGCGGTGTCGAGCTTGTCGCCGCGGTCGAACCGGTAGACGCCGTTGCGTTCCTGGAACACGTCGGTGAGCTGCGTGTAGCAGTAACCGAACATGTCCGGGTCCTCCAGCAGCACGCCCGTCAGACCCTCGAAGCGGGTGTGGAACTCCTCCGGGGTCCTGGGGTCGTCGCCGTACCCCCACGACTGCTCGCCGCCGTCGGTGCCGGGGTCCCAGCGGATCCCGCCGAACTCGCTGCAGAAGTAGGGCTGGCCGCGGTAGGGCACCGACCAGTCGCGGCCGTCCGCGCCGCGGTTGACGTAGGGGTCGTCCTGGGCGAGGCCGCTCATCTGCTTGCGGAACGCCTCGGGGTCCTGCTCGTAGCTGTGGGAGTCGTAGACGTCGGTCTCGGGGACCCGGTGGGCGTATCCGGAGGCGTCCACCACCGGGCGGGAGGGGTCGATCGCCTTGGTGGCCAGGAACATCGCGCGGGTCACGTCGTCCAGCGCGGTGAAGCGGTCGTGCAGCCGTTGGAAGGTCTCGTTGAGCGGGCACCACCCGACGACGCTGGGGTGGGAGTAGTCGCGTTCCACGGCTTCGGTCCACTGGGCCACGTAGGAGGCGTCCGGCCGCTGGTTGTCGTCGGCGGGGCCGCCGTGGGCCGCGCACCCCCAGTCGCCGAACTCGCCCCAGACCAGGTAGCCGAGCCGGTCGGCGTGGTAGAGGAAGCGCTCCTCGAAGACCTTCTGGTGCAGGCGGGCCCCGTTGAACCCGGCCCGCAGACCCAGTTCGATGTCGCGCACCAGGGCGGCGTCGTCGGGCGCGGTCATCAGCCCGTCGGGGTAGTAGCCCTGGTCCAGGACCAGGCGCTGGAACACGCGTCGGCCGTTGATCAGGATCGCCTTGCCCTGGACGGAGACCGACCGCAGGCCCGCGTAGGACCCGGCCCGGTCCACCACCCTCCCCTCGGCGTCCAGCAGTTCCAGGCGCAGCGTGTACAGGTGCGGGTCCTGCGGCGACCAGGCGCGGCGCCGCTCCACCGGCACCGCCAGTGTCAGCCGGGGCGCGGTGTCCAGGTCGGCGCGGGCCTCGGCGGCGGTGACCTCGCCGTCCCCGTCCTCCAGGACGGCGCGCACCCGCAGGCCCTCGCCGCTGCCGGACAGCGGCAGGAGCAGGTGGAAGGCCCCGTTGGCCAGGTCCGGGGTGATGCGGGGGCGGCGCAGGTGCGTGTCGGGGACCGGTTCCATCCACACGGTCTGCCAGATCCCGGTGGTGCGCGTGTAGTGGCATCCGGTGTTGGCGTACCAGGTGGCCTGCTTGCCGCGGGCCTGGAAGCCGTGTCGGCTGTCGCGGGCGCGCACGACCACCACGGCCTCCTCGCCGGGAGCGGCGACCCCGGACAGGTCGGCGGTGAAGGGGGTGAACCCGCCGCGGTGGCGGACGACCTCCGTGCCGTTGACCCACACGGTGGTGTCGTGATCGACGGCCTGGAAGTGCAGTAGGACGCGCCGTCCCGCCCAGGCGTCGGGGACGCGGACGGTGCGCCGGTACCAGACCGCCTCCATGAAGTCGGTGTCGCCCACGCCGGACAGCTCCGACTCCGGGCAGAAGGGGACGGTGATGGTGCCGGAGAGTCCGGCCTCGCGCAGGCCCCGTTCGAGCCCGCTGTCGCCGCGGTCGATCTCGAAGTCCCAGGTGCCGTTCAGGCACAGCCAGTCGGGGCGGGTGAACTGCGGGCGCGGG
>NZ_QPFC01001030.1:0-3129 GCF_003427465.1 Nocardiopsis sp. TNDT3
CGCCCGCACGTCGTGGGAACGCCGCCGCCCCCGGGCGGGCGGGTACCGCCGCCGCACCGGGGCGGCGACGGTACCGCCTTCGCGCACGCGCGCTACGGCTGGATGGTCACCTTGATCGCGGTGCCCGAGGCCACCGTCTCGATGGCCTTGTGCACGTCGGACAGGGACATCCGCTCGGTGATCAGGTCCGCCACCGGCACGGCGCCGGAGGAGATCAGCTCCAGGGCGCGGCGGTTGTGCTCGGGGCTGGAGCCGTTGGCGCCGAAGATCGAGATCTCCCGGTAGTGCACGGCGTTGGAGTCCAGCTGGATGATCGGCGCGTCCTTGGGCAGGCCGCCGAAGAAGCTGATCCGGCCGCTGCGCGAGACCATGCGCAGCGCGTCCTCCTGGGCGCGCCCGGAGGCGGCGGCGGTGATGACGACGTCGGCGCCCCGGCCGTCGGTCAGGCGGAGCACCTCCTCCACGGCGTCGGTCTCGGCGCCGCAGATCGACGCGTCGGGCTGGACGATGTCGGCGGACATGTCCAGGCGGCCCCGGTTGAGGTCCACCAGGTAGACCTTCGCGGCGCCGCGCGCACGGGCCAGCCGGACGTGCAGGCAGCCGATCGGCCCGGCGCCCATGACCACGACCGTGTCGCCCTCGCCGACTCCGGCGATCTCCTGGCCGTTGAGCACGCACGCCAGCGGCTCGGCGACGGAGGCCTCGGCCAGGTCGATGTTGTCGGGGACGCGGTTGACCCCGTCCACGGCCAGGACCGACTCGGGGATGATCATGTACTCGGCGAAGCCGCCGTCGTAGTGGTAACCCATGGACTCCTGGCGCGAGCACACGGTGAACCGGCCGTCGGAGCACTCCACGCAGGTGCCGCAGGGGATGGCGGCGATGACCTGGACGCGGTCGCCCTCGGCCCAGCCGGTGACGCCCTCGCCCACCTCGACGATCCGCCCGGCGATCTCGTGGCCGATCACGCGGGGCGGACGGATGTGGTGGTGTCCGTGCCGGGAGATCTTCACGTCGGTGCCGCACGTGGAGCAGTTGACGACGGCGATCTTGAGCTGTCCGGGTCCGGCGGTCGGCTCGGGGGCCTGCTCCAGTCGGATGTCACCGGGGGCGTAGAAGCGGGCGACGAGCATGTTCGGGCCTTTCTGCTGGGCCCGCCGGCCCTGGGTCAGGGGACCGGCGGGTGGTTCGGTTGGGCTCAGCCGTCCTGTAGGGGGCCGAGCAGTTCGAGGACGTCGGACGTGGTGCTGGCGGAGCGCAGGCGCGCCGCCTTCTCCGGGTCGGTGAGGATCCCCGCCAGCGAGGACAGCACACCCAGGTGCTCGTCCCCGGAGGCGGCGATGCCGATGGCCACGTGGACGGTGGGACCGCCCCAGTCGACCCCGCCGGGGAACTGGACCACGGCCAGCGCGGTGCGCTTGACCAGGGCCCGCGAGGCGTCCGTGCCGTGCGGGATGGCCACGCCCTCGCCGACGAAGGTGGGGATGGAGGCCTCCCGCTCGTGCATGGCGGGCACGTAGCCGGGTTCGACGGCGCCCAGTTCGACGAGCAGGGCACCGCACTGGTCGATGGCGTCGGCCCGGTCGGCGGCCTCGCGGCCCAGCCGGACGGCGTCCTCGGTCAGCGCCAGATCATTCGGCAAGGGTGCTCCCGTTCTTCACAGCCTGCTCCAGGCGGGTGAACGCCGGGTCTCCCAGGAACATCTGGAAGCTGATGACGACGGTGCCGGGCACCCGGGTCCGGGCCCGGTCGACGAGCCCGGTGTGGCACAGGACCACGTCGGCGCCCTCGGGGATCCGGTCGACCGGGGAGTGCTCGACGGACACGCCGTACGGGGACAGGGTCTTGCTCAGCTGCGAGGTGAGCAGGACGCTGCTGCCCATGCCCGCGTCGCAGGCGACGACGACCTTCTTGATGTCGGAGCCCTCGATAGTGCTCATCAGCTGTTCTCCTGGTTCTGAGCGGCTTCCTGCTTGGCCTTCTCCTCGCGCTCGGCCTTGCGCTCGGACCGGCCGAAGCCGAGCAGGAGCGAGGCGATGACGAAGGAGACGATGGTGGCGGCGACGACCCCGGCCAGGACCGACAGGTGGCCTCCCTGCGGGGTGACCGCCATGATCGCGATGATGCTGCCGGGGGAGGCGGCGGAGACGAGCCCGGCGTCCATGATCATGAAGGTCGCGACGCCGGACATACCGCCGCCGATCGCGGCGAGGATCAGCTTCGGCTGGGCGAGGATGTACGGGAAGTAGATCTCGTGGATCCCGCCGAAGAAGTGGATGACGGCCGCGCCGGGCGCGGTGGCGCGGCTGACCTTGGAGCCGAAGAACATCAGGGCCAGCAGGATGCCCAGGCCCGGTCCGGGGTTCGACTCGATGAGGAACTCGATGGCCCTGCCGTCGGCGACCGCGCGGGCCGTGCCCAGCGGGGTGAAGACGCCGTGGTTGATGGCGTTGTTGAGGAACAGCACCTTGGCGGGCTCGACGATGACCGAGACCAGCGGCAGCAGGCTCAGGTCGATGAGGAACTGCACGCCCTTGCCCAGGCCGGTGGCGATGCCCTCCACGACCGGTCCGACCGCGTAGACGCCCAGGGCGGCCAGGATCGCGGCGAGGATGCCGGCGCTGAAGTTGTTGACCAGCATCTCGAAGCCGGCCTTGATGCGCGGCTGGACGACCCGGTCGAAGTGCTTCATGAGGTAGGCCGCGAACGGACCCATGAACATCGCGCCCAGGAACATGGGGATGTCCGCGGAGACGATCACGCCCATGGTCGCGGCCGCGCCGACCACGCCGCCGCGCCTGTCGTGCACCAGCGCGCCGCCGGTGTAGGCGATCAGCAGCGGCAGCAGGTACTTGATCATCGGGTCGACGAGCCCGGCCATCTGCTCGTTGGGCCACCACCCGTCGGGGATGAACAGGGCGGTGATCAGGCCCCAGGCGATGAACGCGCCGATGTTGGGCATCACCATGCTCGACAGGAACCCTCCGAAGCGCTGTACTCCGGAGCGCACCGAGGCGAGTCTGTCCGTGCTCTGCTGTGTGGTCATGGGGGACCTCCTGGGAGGTGCGGCGGGCGGATCGCCCGCCGGTGAGGTGGGGAGGGGCAGTGGGTGTCGGTGTTGGTGTGGGT
>NZ_QPFC01001031.1:0-2935 GCF_003427465.1 Nocardiopsis sp. TNDT3
CCCCGGCACCGTCCGCCGGGGGCGGCCTCGGGGACGGTCCTGCCACCGGTGCCACCGCCGGTCCACAGCGGCACCGGCGGCGGGACCACCGGTGGGGGTACCCCGTGCGTCACACCGTCAACGGTTCCGGTCAGTGCGCCGGAGCGACGGCGGCGGGCACGCGCCTACCGCGGCCCGCTCCTGCCGCCCGGTGTTCGTCGTCCGCTCCTCCTGCCCGTCGCCCGTTCGCCGGGGCGATGCGCGCGACCCCGGCGATCCCTGTCCGGAAGCGGACGCGGCGCCTAGAGGCCGTGGGCGGAACGGCGCGCCTCGGCGTAGCGCTCGCGCACGTGCGGCGCGTCCACGGGCTCCGCGGCGGCCTCCGGCTCGCCCGGGTCCCAGGTCGGCGCCTCGGCGGTCCCCGCCAGCGTCCAGGCCGCCTGCCGGGCGGCGCCCACGGCCACGTACTCGGCGGGCCTCGGCACGACCACCCGCGCGCCCAGGACGGTCGGCGCGACCGCGCGCACGGCGGCCGACCGGGCCGCCCCGCCCACGAGCAGCACCCGGCTGACCGGGATCCCGGTGTCGGTCATCGCGGACAGCCCGTCGGCCAGCCCGCACAGCATGCCCTCCACCGCGGCGCGGGCGATGTTCTCCGGGCGCATGTTGGACCGGCGCAGCCCGTGCAGCGAACCCGCGGCGTCGGGCAGTACCGGCGTGCGCTCGCCGTCCAGGTAGGGCAGCAGCACGACGCCCTCGGCGCCCGGCTCGGCGGCCAGTGCCAGCTCGTCCAGGCCCGCCAGGTCCACGCCCAGCATCGCGGCGGTGGCGCCGAGCACCCGGGCCGCGTTGAGGGTGCACACCAGCGGCAGGTACCGGCCCGTCGCGTCGGCGTACCCGCAGATGATGCCGCTGGGGTCCTGGGTGGGGCCCTCGCTCACGGCGAACACGGTGCCGCTGGTGCCCAGGGAGACCACCGCGTCCCCCGGGCGCAGTCCCAGGCCCAGGGCGCTGCCCATGTTGTCCCCGGTGCCCGGGGCCACCAGCGCGCCCGAGGGGGTGCGCCCCACGGCCTCGGCCGGTCCGGCCACGCGCGGCACCCGGATCTCGCGTCCGAAGGCCCGCGCCAGCAGGTCGGGGCGGTAGGCGTCGTCGGTCGCCGACCAGTAACCGGTGCCGGAGGCGTCGCCGCGGTCGGTGGTGGGCTCGGATCCGGCTCCGGTCAGCCGCCAGGTGAGCCAGTCGTGGGGGAGCATCACCGCGGTCGTGCGGTCGGCGTGCTCCGGCTCGTGCCGGGCCAGCCAGCGCAGCTTGCTCACGGTCAGGCTGGCGTTGGGCACGTTGTCCACGGCCTTGGCCCACTCGGCGGGGCCGCCCAGCTCCTCGATCAGGTCCAGGGCCGTCCCGGACGAACGGGTGTCGTTCCACAGCAGCGCCGGGCGGACCACCGCGCCGACCTCGTCCACGGCGACCATGCCGTGCTGCTGTCCGGCGACGGAGACGGCGGCCACGTCGTCGAGCAGGCCGGAGGAGGCCTGTTCCAGGGCCGACCACCAGGCGTCGGGGTGGACCTCGGTCCCGTCGGGGTGCGGGGCGCGGGCCTCGCGCACCACCGCGCCGCTGTCGGCGTCGCAGACCACGACCTTGCAGGACTGGGTCGAGCTGTCGATTCCGGCGACCAGGGGCATGGTTCTCGCTCCGTGAGGGCAGGGTGGGGGTGGCAACCCCCACAACCTAGAGGATCGGGGCGGGTGCTGGAAAGCGTTGTCACTGTCCGTTGTCCCGTTGTGACCGTTTTCCATCACGGTGCTCCCCGGCTCGGCGGCCTTTAGGCAACTAAACCGATAGGGAATGTGGTTAACTGCGCTCATGGCAGTCAGCGCACCACCACCGCACCCGCGGGCGACCGTCTTCGACGAGCGGTGTCAGCGGCCCGTGTGACCGACAAGGACCGCTCACGACCTTCCGAAGGACCACGCCATGACCGACACCGCAGCAGCGCCCGCCGCGGCGCCCACCCCGCTCACCCTGGACCGCCTGTCCGAGCTGACCGCCGAGGTCGCCCGGGAGGTCCGGGAGGGGCTCCACGAGGTCCGCTTCGACGCACGGAACCGCTGGTCGGTCCGGCTGCGCGCCGACGACCACACCGACGTCTGGCTGATCTCCTGGACCCCCGACCAGTCCACCCGCCTGCACGACCACGCCGGTTCGCTCGGCGCGCTCACGGTCGTCGCCGGGGACCTGGTCGAGCGGTACTGGGACGCCGGGCTGCGCGAGCGCGCCCTGCCCGACGGCGGGGGAGGCCGCTTCCCGCTCGGCCACGTGCACGACGTCGTCAACGCCTCCGACTCGCCCGCCGTGAGCGTGCACGCCTACTCGCCGCCGCTGACCGCCATGCACTACTATGAGGTCGGCGGCGACGGGGCGCTGCGCCGCACCCGGAGCGTCCTGACCACCGACCCCGAACCGGACGCCCCCGTCCTGGAGGACGTGCCCGCCAGGGGAGGCCGCCGGTGAGCGCCGTCGAACGGCTCCTGGAGAGCGGGCGCGCACGTCTGGACCGGCTCTCGCCCGCCGAGGCGCTGGCGGCCCAGCGGGCGGGCGCCCTGCTGGTCGACACCCGCCCCGCCGTCAACCGCGAGGCCGAGGGGGAGATCCCCGGTGCGCTGGTGATCGACCGCAACGTGCTGGAGTGGCGGCTCGACCCCACCAGCCCGGACCGGATCCCCGAGGCCGACTCCGCGGACCGGCTCGTCGTGCTGTTCTGCAACGAGGGCTACGCCTCCAGCCTGGCCGCCGTCCAGCTCCAGGAGCTGGGCCTGACCCGGGCCACCGACATGGTCGGCGGCTACCGCTCCTGGCGGGCCCGGGGGCTGCCCGTCACCGGGCCCGCGCTCGGCGGCTGACACCCCCGGACCCCGACCCGGTGCCCTCCGCGCGGCCCCGCTCCCGGGGC
>NZ_QPFC01001032.1:0-5132 GCF_003427465.1 Nocardiopsis sp. TNDT3
GCCCAGGCCCCCTGTCCCGGGGAGCCCGCCGCTCCGGCCGCCCCGATCCGCGCCATGGTCGTGGACGACCACGCGCTCTTCCGCCGGGGCCTGGTGTCGGTCCTGGACGAGGAGCCCGACATCGACGTGGTCAGCGAGGCCAACGACGGGGAGGAAGCCGTCCGCCTGGCCGCCGAGCTGCGTCCGGACGTCGTCATCATGGACGTGATGATGCCGCACACCAGCGGCATCGACGCCTGCTCGCGCATCCGCGAGGCGGTGCCGCACACCAGGTTCATCATGCTGACCATGAGCGACGACGAGAGCGACCTCTTCGACGCGCTCAAGGCCGGGGCCACGGGCTACCTGCTCAAGGCCATCTCGGTGACCGAACTCGCCGAGGCGGTGCGCGCCATCGTCAAGGGCGACTCGTTCATCAACCCGGCGATGGCGACCAAGCTCATCGGGGAGTTCGCCGAGCTGGCCAAGCAGGAGAGCGCGCCGCCCAGCCGCACGACCATCCCCGAGCTGACCCGGCGCGAGACCGAGGTGCTCAAGCTGCTGGCCCGCTCCCTGAACAACCGGGAGATCGGGGAGCGGCTGTTCATCACCGAGAACACCGTCAAGAACCACGTCCGCAAGATCCTGGAGAAGCTCCAGGTCCACTCGCGCACCGAGGCCGCCATCTACGCCGTCCGGGCCGAGTACGTCTCCGGGCGCTGAGGCCTTCCGGCCGGGTCGGGCTCCAGTGTCCGACGGACGGCCGCCAGCCGGACGCTGGAGCCCGTCCGGCACCAGCAGCACCACGAGTCCCAGGAGCACCGAGAACGCCCGCGTGGACGCGTCCTGCGCGTCACGGGCCGCACAGGGGCGCCGGGAGGGGGCGCGGCACCGTTCGGCGCACGCCCCGCGGCCGGTCGGGAGCCGCGCCGGGCGGACCTACTCCCCCGCGGAGGGGCCGAAGAGCAGCCCGGCGCTGCGGCGGGTCACGGTGAGCAGGTCGGCGTCGCGGAACAGGTCACCGAACCCCGAGCCCTCCAGGTTCCCCGTGAGGGAGAGCGTGGCGATGCCGTGCACGACCGACCAGCCCGCGACCATGGCGGCGGCCGCGTCCTCGACCTCCCGGCCCTCCTCGGCCAGGGACTCCACACCGGCGCGGAGCTCGTCGAAGGCCGCCGTGCGCGCCGCGTTCAGCTCGGCGTCGTCGTCGCTCAGCAGGCTGGGGGTGAACATCACGTCGAAGTGCGCCGGGTGGCCGGTCGCGAAGCGCACGTACTCCACACCCGCCTCCAGGAAGCCCCCGCCGGACTCGCGGTTGGCCCGCAGCCGCGCGGCCAGTTCGCGGAAGCCCTCGGTGGCCAGGGCGTTGAGCACGCCCTCACGGCTGCCGAAGTGGTGCCGGGGGGCGGTGTGGCTGACCCCGAGTTCGAGTGCCAGAGAGCGCAGGCTGAAGGAGTAGGGCCCCTCCCTGGCGATGGCCTCGGCCGCCTTCTCCAGGACGGCGGCCCGGAGGTTCCCGTGGTGGTATCCGTGTGCCATGGCTCCGCACCCTACGACGGGGGGTTGCCACTGTAAAGATTGCGGAGGCCTGCCCCGCCGCGAAGGCGGGGAGTACGCTGGACGGGTACCGGCCGCCCCGCGACAGGGGATAGCCGCTTCGCCGGTGACACTCGGGGCTCCGGTCCGGAAACGACCTCCCGCCGCAGGGAACAGCAGCACCGCCTCCGGACCGGAGCCCGCCCGGCTGTGCGCGCCGGGGCGCCGTGCGGGCCCCTCCGCGCCGGGGCGCCGTGCGGGCCCCTCCGCGCCGGGGACGAGCACGGGTCCACCACCGGAGATCTCCCGGAAGCCTCCCGGGGATGTCCCTCAGAACACGGCGAAGGCCCCTCCCGAACCCGGGAGGGGCCTTGCTGTCTGCGGTGGAGCTATGGGGATTTGAACCCCAGACCCCCTCGATGCGAACGAGGTGCGCTACCGGACTGCGCCATAGCCCCGAAGACGAGATCCACATTAGCAGGAAACCCGGAGTGGTCCGAACCGGCTTCTCCCGGTTCGGTCCCGGAGCGGGCGCGGCCCCGGCCCGGACCGTTCCCGGTCCGGACCGGATCAGTCCCCGGCCGCCCGCAGCCGGGCGTCCGCGTACTGGTCGTAGACCTGGCTGCGCCGCTCCTTGAGAGCGATCACCTCGGCCTCGCGCTCGGCCTCGCGCCGCCGCTCCGCCTCGTCGCGGCGGGCGCGCAGGACCTCACGGCGGCGGGCCCGCAGGGCCGCCTCCCTGCGCTCGGCGTCGGCCTTGGCGGCCTCACGGAGCAGGACCAGGTGTCCGGCGAACAGCAGCGCCGGCGGGGCGGCCACCCACCAGGGCCCCAGCCCGAGGGCCACGGCCACGAGGGTGGCGGCGTTCACCAGGATCAGCGTCGTGGTGCGACGGCGGCGGCGGGCGATGACGCGGGCGCGCGGCCCGGACTCGGCGCGGTAGCGCCCCGGGCGCGGCGCGTCCCCGGCGGGCCCGGGGGCGTCCGCCGGGGCGATGCCGTGGTCGTCACGGCGCAGGACCCGGGTCTCGGTGGCGTCCGGGTCCTCCGCACGCCCCTCGGCGTCCTCCCCGGCCTCGTCGGCCTCGGTCCCCGCGGGTTCCTCGTCCTCCCGCGGGTCCTCGTGGAAGGTGTCGGGGTCCTTCCGCAGCAGCATCGGCACCAGGACTATGAGCCACACCACCACGATGGCCAGGTACAGAGGAGAGCTGCTCATCACCCCTCCTCACGATGACGGCCACTGGACGTTGATCGACACCTCGTCGACACCGCGCCGCGTGGTGCTCCCGGGGACGGAGACGTCCCGGCGGGGAGCGCCGCACCCGTCCCTCCCCGGACCCGGGGAGTTTCCGGTGCGCCATATCCACGCGTTGCCCGCATCGTCAATGCGTCTATGTTCCGCACGGTACGACCCCGTGTCCATAAATGCGCCACATTCTGACCGGAGTGTCGCAAGATTGTGGACTCTCAGTTTCGGACGCCCTGACCCCGGGGGTGAAAGCACAGGTCAGCCAACGACTGCGGAGTGCAGTCCCAATTCAACGCAAAGTAATGAGTCAATGTCACTAAAGTCAGGTTTAAGTTCCGGATGCTTCTGCGATGTTGGCACGTTCAGTTCGGCTCCGGGTACGGACTCGCCGGATCGTGTGGATCCCGGCCGCCGTTCGGGCCCTGTGGCCCCAAAGCGGAACCGGGGCCGGAACCGGGTTCCCCGGACGGTCCGGAAGAAGAGGACTCGTGGCGCCACCGGTACATCAGCCCCTGGGGGACCTCCTCAGCGGTGATCGCGTAGCAGATGTGGTCGCGCCAGGCCCCGTCGATGTGCAGCTGTCTCCTGCGCACGCCCTCGTCGCGAAAACCCAGCTTGGCGACCACGCGTCTGCTCGCCCGGTTCTCTGGCCGGACGTTGGCCTCGATCCGGTGCAGCCCGACGCGGAAGAAGGAGTGGTCCACGGCCAGCGCGACCGCGGTCGGGGTGATGCCGAGCCCGGCGTGGGCGCTGTCGATCCAGTACCCGACCTGCGCCGACCTGGCCGAGCCCCACACGATGGCCCCCACCGTGATCTGGCCGACGAACCTGTCGCCGTAGAGGATCGCCCAGGGCATGGACAGGCCCTGCCTGGCCTCGTGGCGGATGGACTGGAGCATCGAGACGTAGGGGGTGAGCCCGGTGGTGCGCAGCGGCATCTCCGGATAGGTGGGCTCCCAGGGGCGCAGCCACTCCTCGTTGCGCGAACGCGTGTCCCGGAGCGCCGCGGCGTCGCGGAGCCGCAGTGGCCGGAGTACGACGGAACCCTCCTGGAGGGTGACGGGCCACCCATGTCTGCGATTCACGACCGTCCCTTCGATGCCCTCGGCACCGTAGCCCAGCGCTGCGACACCGGACGCGGAGGCGTCGGGTTCCCGTCGCCGGTGACGGGCTCCAGTATTCCACTCCCGGGGACGCGGCATGGCTGCGGTCGCCCCCGCGGGCAAGAATCGGCTGATTCTTAACTCCAATACTCCCGTACCGAAAACCGGCCCCGCCCCAAGGAATTCTCAACGGTCGGAATGCCCGGGATGTGATTCCGGTCATTGTCCGGTGTCATTCGGAGCGGGCGTGGTCGCCTCCGCGCAGCTGGTCCACCGCGTGCCGCAGCACCGGCGCCAGCACCTCCATCCCGTCGGCGGCGCCGCCCCGGGAGCCGGGCAGGTTGACCACGAGCATCCGGTGCCCCGCGCGCTCGGCGACCCCGGCCAGGCCGCGCGACAGGATCGCCGTGGGCACGCCCTTGTCCCGGCCCGCCGCACGCAGCGCCTCGGCGATCCCGGGGATCTCGTAGGACAGCAGGGCGCGCGTCACCTCGGGCGTGTGGTCGTGCGGGGTCAGCCCGGTCCCCCCGGTGGTGACGACGGCGTCGAGCCGCTCGTCCAGGGCGCGGCCGATGGCCCGGGCCACCGGTTCGCCGTCGGGGACCACCCACGGCCCCACGACCTCGCAGCCGATCCCGCGCAGCCCCTCGGCCACGACCGGTCCGGAGCGGTCCGGGTACACTCCCGCCGCCGCCCGGTTGGACGCCGTGACGACCGCCACGCGGGGGACGGGGGCGTCAGTCACCACGCCTCCAGTGGCCCTTCCTGCCTCCGGTCTTCTCCTCGACGCGCACTCCGGTGACCTCGGCCGCGGGGTCGATCGCCTTGACCATGTCCACCAGCCCCAGGGCCGCGGCCATGACGCAGGTGAGCGCCTCCATCTCCACGCCGGTGCGGTCGGCGGTGCGGACCGTGGCCCGGATGTCCACGCCCGCGTCCACGACGGTGAGGTCCACGTCCACCCCGTGCACGGCGATGGGGTGGCACAGGGGCACCAGGTCGGGGGTGCGCTTGGCCGCCTGGATCCCGGCGATGCGGGCGACGGCCAGGGCGTCGCCCTTGGGCACCCCTCCCCCGCGCAGGGCGGCGACGGCCTCGGGGCCGAGCAGCACCCGGCCCGACGCGGTGGCGGTGCGCGCGCTCACCGTCTTCTGCGAGACGTCGACCATGCGGGCGGCGCCGGATCCGTCCAGATGGGTGAACCCGGAGGGGTGGTCGGCCCCCTCCCGCCGTGGGGTGTCGGTCATGGGTCCGCCAACTCCTCCG
>NZ_QPFC01001033.1:0-4554 GCF_003427465.1 Nocardiopsis sp. TNDT3
GGCACCCCTCGCGCCTCCCCTACCCCAGCCGTTCCTCCAGCTGGTCGAGCAGGTCGACGGCGGCCTCGGCGATGACCGTCCCCGGCGGGAAGATCGCCGACGCGCCCGCCTCCCGCAGCGGCGCGAAGTCCGCCGGGGGGATGACCCCGCCCACCACGATCATGATGTCCCCGCGGTCCAGCCGGGCCAGCTCCTCGCGCAGCGCGGGCACCAGGGTCAGGTGCCCCGCGGCCAGGGAGGACACCCCGACCACGTGCACGTCGGCCTCCACGGCCTGCGCGGCGACCTCGGCCGGGGTCTGGAACAGCGGGCCGACGTCCACGTCGAAGCCCAGGTCGGCGAAGGCGGTCGCGATCACCTTCTGGCCCCGGTCGTGGCCGTCCTGGCCCATCTTGGCCACCAGGATGCGGGGTCGGCGGCCCTCGTCCTCGGTGAACTCCTCCACCCGGCGGGTCACGCGCTCCATGAGGTCGGCCGCGTCGGCGCTGCCCGCCGCCTCGTCCCTGTACACACCCTGAATCGTACGGATCTGCCCGGAGTGGCGGCCGAAGACCCTCTCCATGGCGTCGGAGATCTCGCCCACGGTGGCCTTGGCGCGGGCCGCGTCGACCGCCGCCGCCAGGAGGTTGCCGGTCAGGGCCTCGTCCGCCCGGGACCCGCCCCCGGCGGCCGCGGTGAGCGCGTCGAGCGCGGCGCGCACCCGGCCCTCGTCGCGCTCCTCGCGCAGGCGGCGCAGCTTCTCCAGCTGCTGGGCGCGCACCCGGGAGTTGTCGACCTTGAGGACCTCGATCTCGTCCGCGGTGTCGGGGCGGTACTTGTTGACGCCGATCACCGGCTGGCGGCCCGAGTCGATGCGCGCCTGGGTGCGGGCGGCGGCCTCCTCGATGCGCATCTTGGGCAGCCCGGCGTCGATCGCGGCGGCCATGCCGCCCGCCTTCTCCACCTCCCGGATGTGCTCCCAGGCCTTGGCCGCCAGCTCCTGGGTGAGGCGCTCCACGTAGTAGCTGCCGCCCCAGGGGTCCACGACGCGGGTGGTGCCCGACTCCTGCTGGAGCAGCAGCTGGGTGTTGCGGGCGATGCGCGCGGAGAAGTCGGTGGGCAGGGCCAGCGCCTCGTCCAGGGCGTTGGTGTGCAGCGACTGGGTGTGCCCCTGGGTGGCGGCCATCGCCTCCACGCACGTGCGGGCCACGTTGTTGAACACGTCCTGGGCGGTGAGCGACCACCCCGAGGTCTGGGAGTGGGTGCGCAGGCTCAGCGACTTGTCCCTGGTCGCGCCCAGGTCCCTGACCAGGCGCGCCCAGAGCAGGCGGGCGGCGCGGAGCTTGGCGACCTCCATGAAGAAGTTCATGCCGATCGCCCAGAAGAACGACAGGCGCGGCGCGAACGCGTCCACGTCCAGCCCGGAGCGCTGACCGGCGCGGATGTACTCCACGCCGTCGGCCAGGGTGTAGGCCAGCTCCAGGTCGGCCGTGGCCCCGGCCTCCTGCATGTGGTAGCCGGAGATGGAGATGGAGTTGAAGCGCGGCATCCGCTGCGAGGTGTAGGCGAAGATGTCGGAGATGATCCGCATCGACGGCCGCGGCGGGTAGATGTAGGTGTTGCGGACCATGAACTCCTTGAGGATGTCGTTCTGGATGGTCCCCGACAGCTTCTCCGGCGGGACGCCCTGCTCCTCGGCGGCCACGATGTAGAGCGCCAGGACCGGCAGCACCGCGCCGTTCATGGTCATGGACACGCTCATCCTGTCCAGCGGGATCCCGTCGAACAGCTGGCGCATGTCGTAGATGGAGTCGATCGCCACGCCCGCCATGCCGACGTCGCCCGCCACCCGGGGGTGGTCGGAGTCGTAGCCGCGGTGGGTCGCCAGGTCGAAGGCGACCGACAGGCCCTTCTGCCCGGCGGCCAGGTTGCGCCGGTAGAAGGCGTTGGACTCCTCGGCGGTGGAGAACCCGGCGTACTGGCGGATGGTCCACGGCTGGTTGACGTACATGGTCGGGTAGGGCCCGCGCAGGTAGGGCGGGATGCCGGGCAGCCCGTCCACGAAGTCCAGGCCCGCGCGGTCGGCGGGGGTGTACAGCGGCTTGACGCCGATGCCCTCGGGGGTCTCCCACTCCAGGGCGTCGGCGGCCTTGCCGGTGCCGGCCTCCAGCGCTCTCTGCCAGGCGGCGTGTCCGGAGGCGGTGTCACCCGAGAAGGCGGGGAGCCGCGGCGGGACGTCGGAGAAGTCGGGGATCATGCGTGCGCCCCCTCGGCAGTGGCGGACGGTGCCGGCGGATCGGTGAGCAGGACGTCGACCAGGTCGGTGAGGAGGGCGACGGCGTCGCACCCCCGGTGGGCGAAGGCGTCGACCCCGGCTTCGCGGTAGGAGTCGTCGGGCGCGCCCGCGAGCAGGATCCGCAGGGCCCCCGCGCGCCTGAGCGCCCGCGCGGCGTCCTCGGCCTGCTCGGCGTAGACCGCGTCGGAGGAGCAGAGCACGGCGACGCGGCTGCCCGAGGCGGCGAACGCCTCCGCGACGGCGGCGGCGCCGTCGAGCGGGCCGGGTTCGTGGGAGGCGACGCCGCCCGCGGCGAGCAGGTTGGCCGCGAAGGACGCGCGGGCCGTGTGCGCGGCGACCGGGCCCAGCGTGGCCAGGAAGGCGGTGGGCCTTCGGCCGGTGTCGCCCGCGCGGGCGTCGCTGCGGTCGCGCAGCGCCTCGTAGTCGTCGGCGTAGCGGCGCACCGGGAAGCCGCCGGGGACCGGGGCCGGCGGCCGCGAGGGGTCGGCGGGCCGCACCAGCGGGACCTCGTCCGCGTTGGGGAACTCGCTGACGCCGGTGAGCGGGGAGCGCCGGTGGGCGAGGTCGAGGCGGCGGCGCGTCCACACCGCGTCCACGCGCTCGCGCAGCAGGCCGTGCTCGACGGCCTCGGCGGCCCCGCCCTCGGCCTCCAGTTCCCGGAAGAACGCCCAGCCCGCCCGGTACAGGTCGCGGGTGAGCGCCTCGACGTAGAAGGAGCCTCCGGCGGGGTCGACGACCCGCGCCAGGTGGGACTCCTCGATGAGCAGGGACTGGGTGTTGCGGGCGATGCGGCGGGCGAAGTCGTCGGGCAGGCCCACGGCGGAGTCGAAGGGGGCGACGGTGACCGCGTCGGCTCCCCCGACCCCGGCGGCGAAGCAGGCCACGGTCGTGCGCAGCATGTTCACGTGGGGGTCGCGCCGGGTCATCATCGCCTCGGAGGTGGCGGCGTGCAGGCGCATGGCGCGCTGGTCGGCGGGCACCCCGCTGGCGTCGAGGACCTGGTCCCACATGGCGCGGACGGCGCGCAGCTTGGCGATGACGCCGAACTGGTCGGCGTTCGCGGCCAGGCGGAACTCGATGCGCCGCGCGGCGTCGGGCAGGTCCATCCCGGCGGCGTGCAGGGCGCGCAGGTAGGCGGTCCCCGCGGCGACGGCGAAGCCGAGTTCCTGGGCGTCGGAGCCGCCCGCGTTGTGCACGAGGCGGCCGTCGGCCACGAACAGCCCCAGGCCGGGGCGCCCGCGGGCCAGCTCCGCGGCCAGGCGGGCGGGGTCCATGACGTCGGGGCGCTCGCCGGCCAGGGCCGCGGTGCCGAGGGGGTCGATGCCCAGGTGGGAGATGATCCGGCCGTCGGGGACGCCCGCGTCGGCGTGGGCGTCGAGCAGCGCGGTGGCGGCGTCGGCGTGGTCGGCCCCGGCGTCCAGGACCACGGGCGCGAGGTCGAGGTGGACGTCGCCGAGGGCCCGGCCGAGCGCGGAGACGGGCAGGCCGGTGCCGCCGACGGCGATCCACAGCGAGCTGACGCCGTTCATGAGGTCGGCGTGCAGGCGCCGCCGCAGGACGTCCGGGTCGGCGTCGGTGTGGCGGGCGCGGATGTCCCAGCCCTCGGGGACCGACCCGCCGGGCCGGTGGCCCCGGGTGAAGGGGGGCAGCCCCGGGAAGCCGGGGTCGGCGGCCGGGGGGTCGCCGGTGTAGAGGGGTTCGATGTCGAACCCGTCGTAGGTGTGCGTGGCCAGTGCCGACTCGGGTGTGTCGGCGAGCCGGTCCTCGGGGACACCGCTCTTGCGCAGTACCCCCGCCACGAGTTCGCGCCACCGCTCGTGTGTGGCAGCGGGGAACCCGTCGGCCGGGTTGGGGGCGCCGGATCCGGCGGCCCCGCTCTCAGGGACGTCCATATAGTGGATGGTAGAGAATCTCGTTCGGTCGCGCCGCCCCGGGGTGTGGGGCGCGGCACACCCCGGCGCCGGACCCGGCCCGCCGGAGGAAGCGCCGGATCCCTCCTCCCGCGCCGCCACGCCTCCGCCCCCGGGGAGTGCGGCGCACGCGCACGGCCGCGAGGGGGTACGCGCGCTTCCGCGCCTGCTCACGGCGGGGGCGGACTCCTCAGGGGGTCTTCGGCTCCTCTCGGGTCCCGCGTTTCACCGAAGTGTCACCGCACGCGTTCTTTCAGTGAAGTGGAACACACTCCTGGTATTCGGTGAACCGACGGAGGGTGACGGGAGTCGGAATGGCGGGCCACCCCATGCGTTTCACGGTCCACTGGCATCCCCCTCCCCCCACCC
>NZ_QPFC01001034.1:0-5258 GCF_003427465.1 Nocardiopsis sp. TNDT3
TCTGAGCCTGGGGTGGGCCCCCGGGGCGGGGACCGGCGGGTCGGCGCCCCTGGAGGTCGGGGTGGACCCCGAGGGCCCGCGCCTGGACGTGACCATGCACCGGCAGCCGTTCGTCGGCGTGGACCAGGGCCGTGAGGCCGCGGAGTGGCTGTCGGAGGCGCTCGGCGCGCCCAGCCGCCTGGTGCGGGTGCCCGACGACCACGACCGCCACGTGGGCGGGCTGACCCCGGGCACCAGCGCGTTCGCGGACAGCACCGCGGTGCTGATGGCGTCGCTGGCCTCCCTCGACCTGCTCGGCGAGCGCATCCTCGCCCGGGGCGCCGAACCCGTGCCGATGAACCGCTTCCGACCCAACATCGTGGTGTCGGGGTGGGCCGAGCCGCACACCGAGGACCGCGTCCGCGCCCTGCGCCTGGGCACCGCGGAGCTGGGCTTCGCCAAGGTGTGCGTCCGCTGCGTGGCCACGACCGTCGACCAGGCCCGGGGCGTCAAGGCGGGGCCCGAGCCGCTGCGCACCCTGGCGGACTACCGCCGGGCCGAGGGCGGGGTGGCCTTCGGCGCCAAGTTCGCCGTCACCCGCACCGGAACGCTGGCCGTGGGCGACGAGGTGGAGGTGCTCGCCTGGGAGCAGGCCCGGGACGGGGACGCGGACCTGGCGGTCGCTTCGGCCTGACCTGCGTCCGCCGCACGCGGCGGGTGCGGCGGACGGGCTCCGCGGCCCCGGTACCGGGGCCGCGTCCCTCGTCGTCGGGCCGGGCCCGGAAGGCCGGTCGGCCCCCGGGCGCTCCCGTGGGCGCCGGAGACGGCCTCAGTCGTCCAGGTCGGCCTCGGCCAGCAGCCGCGCCACCGCCCCCGGTTCCCGCAGCGCGTCGGCCAGCACGTGCCTCCTGGACCACTGCCCCGCGCGCCAGCACAGCGCCCGGGCCAGCCCGTCAGTGGTCGAGGCGTGCGCCGAGCCGTCCGCGACGTACCACTCCACCTCCACCCCGTCCACCGTGAGCGTCTGGTGGTGCAGGTAGGTGCGGTCGGGCTCCCCCGCCGGGTCGAGGAAGAGGTCCGCTTCGTCCGGGACCTGGCGCATCTGCCCCGCGGACCCGACCCTTCCCGTCACGGCCTCGCTGGCCAGGTCCAGGTCGAGCACGTCCGCCACGGCCTCGGCCGTCTCGGCCGGGGCGAGCACCAGGGCCCGCTCCTGCTCCTCCAGCAGCGGCAGCAGGTCCGGGGAGTCCACCACGACCGCGTCCTCGGCGTCGGCCACCACGATCGACCCGCCCCGCACCGCCCGCACGCGGGACGGCGGGGTGACCAGGTCGGCGTCCACCCCGGCCAGGGCGGCCCACACCCTGCGCAGCGACGCGCGGTCCACGTGCCGCTGGGGGTCGGCCAGCCGGGCGAGCAGGTCGTCCGCGCCGTCCGGGTCCGCCAGCACGTCCTCCAGGGTGGTGCGCACGCCCAGCGCGCGGGCGAACTCCGGATCGACGTCGGCGCTCACCTCGTCGTACAGGCCCACCAGGGCGGGGTCCGCGTCTCCGAGCCGCAGCCCCGCGGGCGCGCTCCCGCCCAGCAGGGCCCGCGTGCGCAGCCACCAGGCGGTGTAGGAGGGCACGTCCGTCACGCGGCCGTCGGGCAGCAGCACGCGGGCGGGGGCGGTCACCGCCTCCCGCAGCGGCCCCTCGGCGAGCATGGCCAGGGCGCGGGGCCACTGCTCGTCGGCCACGTAGTCCAGGTCGGCGACGCACACCAGCTCGGGGACGACCGGCGGCAGCTCCGGGTCGCCCACGCGTTCGAGGACCTCGTCGGCCCAGTCCTCCAGGCCGTCCGGGCCCTCCTCGCCCGCCGCGCCGTCGAAGACCGAGGCCAGGTCCTCGCCCAGCGCGACCTCCTCGGCGCGGACCGCGGTCAGCTCCCACAGCGCGCCGACGGCGCGCAGGACCCCGGTCCCGTGCCGTTCCACCAGGTCCGGGTGCACGGTGCCGAAGGGGGCGTCGTCCACGAGGAGGTCGGCCAGGGGCGCGCCGGGCACGAGGAGCTCGGCGGCGACCGAGTAGCCGTCCTCGTCGTCGCGCAGGGCCAGCTCGGAGAGCCAGGGCACGTCGGCGGCGCTGATCCCCGAGGCGGACACCAGACCGAGCACGGCCTCGGCCACGGGTTCGGGGTCGTCGGCGTCCAGGGAGGCGCGGACGGCGGCCTCGGTGCGCCCGTCGCGCAGAACGGTCGCGGCGCTGGCCTCCACCGCGCCCAGGCGGTTGAGGAGGGGGTGCACGGCCTCGGGGTGCACGACGCGCACGCCCAGGGCGGCCAGGGCGTCCAGGGGCCCGCGCTCGCGCCGGTCGTCCCCTTCCCCCCGGTCGTCCCGGTCGTCCCGCTCTCCCCGGTCCTCCCAGCCGTCCCGGTCTTCACCGCGCGCGCCGTCCGCCGACCAGTCCTGCGAGGGCACCAGCAGCGAACGGGGACCGCGCACGAGCCTGCCGTCGGCCAGCGGGACGGGCAGGGCGCCGAGTTCGTCCAGGTCGGCGCCGCCCCTGCCCGCCCGGTCCAGGGCGGCGTAGAGCGCGGCCCACCAGTGCGGGGGCCGGTCGGTGTCGGCGAGCAGGTCGGCGACGTCGGCCAGGCCGAGGCGGTGGACGCGCAGGGCGGCCAGCGCCGGGTGGCGCGGACTCCAGCTCCCGGGCAGCAGCGGGGGAACGAGTTCGGACAGGACGCGGACGAGGTCGGCGGCGGGGCCGTCGGTCCCGCCCGGCCCCCCGGTGTCGAGGAGCACGGCGTCGCGCGGGGCGACGGGCGCACCGGCCGCCGTCACCAGGAACGGCGTGTCCTGGAGGGGCTCGGCCACCCGGGCGCGGAAGACGGCGTCGACGGCGCCGCCGCCCACACGGGTTCCGGGCACCAGGTCGAGCGACGCCCGGGGGTCGAAGCGCCGCAGCAGGGCGCAGTAGGCCTCCGCGGCCTCCATGAGCAGCAGGTCGGTGGCGGCCCCGGGCTGGACCGCGCGCCGGTCGCTGCCCAGCGGGAAGGTGCCGATGAGGACGGCGGGCAGGTCGAGCTCGGTGTCGGTGGGCGTGGGCGCGTGGACCACGGACTCGACGTCGGCGGGCAGGGCGGCGACCGCACCGTCCTCGTCCACGGGGACCGCCCACGTCAGCGACCACGACGTGCGGTCCCGTTCCTCGGTGGGCCGGTCGGCGAGCAGGGCGGGGTCGAAGGAGCCCGAGCGTTCGAGGGTCCGCCAGAGGGTGGTCCGGGTGCCGTCGCCGTCCAGGTGCGCGGTGACCAGGTCGGCCGTTCCGGCGGCCTCCTCGCGGGTGAGGACGCGTTCGGCGCCCTCGACGTCCACGCGCACCTCGACCAGGCCGGGCAGGGCGAGCAGGAGCGCCTCGCCGGTCCGGTCCAGGAGTTCGCGCACCCGGTCGCGCGCGCGGTCGTCGCGCAGCAGGAGGGTGACGACGGTGTCGTAGCCCTCGGCGCCCTCTCCTGCCTCAGGGGCCTCGGAGGTCACACGGTTGACGGCCTCGGCGGGGAAGGGCAGCCGCAGCATGGGCACGTGCCCGGAACGGCTCTCCACCTCCTGCGCGAGGCCGCTGTGGGCGCCGTCGTCGCCCAGCAGGTCCGTGACCGCGGCGCGGGCGGCCTCGGCGCTGAAGCGGACGGCCGAGCCGCCGGAGTCGACGGTGACGTCGTCGCTGAGCGCCGCCACCGCGGAGAAGCCCACGCCGAAGCGTCCGGCCGAGCCCTGCTCGCCGCGCTTGGTGGAGGCCCTCAGCGTGGCCAGCGACTCCACGCCCTCGGCGGTCAGGGGTGCGCCGGTGTTGGCGGCGGTCAGCCGGTGGCCGGTCAGCGCCAGACGCAGCCGGCCCGGGACACCCGCGCGGCGGGCGGCGTCGGCGGCGTTCTGGGCCAGTTCGACCACGACCCGGTCGCGGTAGCCGCCGAGTGCGAAGTCCTCCTCCGCGTTGGCGTCCTCACGGAAGCGCGCGGGGGCGTCGGCCCACGCGGCGAGAACGCGTCGGCGCAGCTCGGCGGTGTTGTAGGGATCGGCCACCGAAGCGGTCAGCGGCTCGGCCATGGCGGTTTCCTCCTGCGCTGCGGGCACGCCCGGCACGGTGCACCCGGGGCGGGATCGGATGCGGTAAACCGACCCTAGCCCACCGGAGCGGAGGGCTGGGGCCGGACCGTGCGGCGCGGCGGCACAGCGTCAGCGGGAGGCGCGTCCGGACGGCTCCGGGACGCGGCGGCTCCAGACGGCACCGGGGCTCGGCGTCGGCCTCGGAAGGCACCGGCGTACGCCGACGTCAGGAATCCGAGGAGACCAGTTCCAGCTCGGCCGTGTCGTCGAAGACGATGTGGTCGTAGCCCATCTCGTCCACGACAGGCTTGACCGGATCGTTGCGCGACTCGGGGCGGCGCACCTCGGAGTGGGCGCCGCAGCCGTGGTCCATCGAGACCACGCGGCCGTCGTCGGGGGCGTACTCGTTGGTGCACACACCGAACATCTGGCGCAGCTCACCGGCGAGCGGGGTCATGAACCCGCAGGTGAGGCAGCGTGCGGGCGCGGCTGCCGCGATCGGGCTGCGCGGGCCGCCCTCGCCGTTGTACCAGCGCTCGGCGGCCTGCTCGCGTCCGAACTCCGAGAGCACCTGGCGTCGGCCCAGGCCCAGCTCCCAGATCGCCTGCCGGTCCTCGCCCTCGGCGTCCAGCTCGCTGTCGGGCACCTGGGCGTAGCCGGGGACGAGCCGTTCGTCGTCCTCCTCGGCGGGCAGCAGGTCGCCCACGCCGAGGTCGCCGGGGCGCAGGCGCTCCTTCCAGGGCACCCACTCGGGCGGGGCGAGGGCGCCTTCGCCGGGCAGCAGAACGACCTCGTTCACCGTGACCTGTTTGGCGCGCGAGGCGCGGACCACGGTGACGGCGTAGTTCCACCCCGGGTAGGCGGGGTCCAGGCAGGTGAAGAGGTGAGTGACCAGGCGGGTGTCCTCGACCTGGGGGGCGAGGTGCTCACCCACCCACTCGGGTCGCCCGACCTCGGCGGCCACCGAGCGAGCCAGCTCCACCGCCTCGATACATGCCTTGTCCGGTACAGGAGAACGTCGAGTAGGGCTCACGCCCCCATTCTCACTGATCGCGAGCACCGATTTGACCATAACGAGGGTCAAGGTTCGCCCGATACATCCTCCGGACGCGGTCTCGGACCCGTGACCGCCCGGGGACCGGGGACACCGGGCCGGGCCGAGGCGAACCGGGGCGGGCCCGGCCCCCGGACGGAC
>NZ_QPFC01001035.1:0-2838 GCF_003427465.1 Nocardiopsis sp. TNDT3
GCACCCCCGGGCGCCGGCCTCCCCGCGTCGGCGCCCGGGGCCCCGACCCGAAGGTCACCGGCACTGGTTAGGCTCGGGAACCGTGGAACAGCAGACCCTGATCGTGGTGGGCGCCGTCCTCGTCCGTGACGGCCGCGTCCTGGCCGCCCAGCGCGCCGAACCCGAGGCCCTGCGCGGCCGGTGGGAGTTCCCCGGCGGCAAGGTCGATCCGGGGGAGACCCCGGAGCAGGCCCTGGTCCGCGAGTGCCGCGAGGAACTCGGCGCCACCGTCCGACCCCTGCACCAGCTCGGCGCGGACGCGCCCTTCCCCGCGCCCGCCAGGAGGCACACGCGCCCCGCCGTGCTGCGGCTCTGGCGCGCGGAACTGGTCGAGGGGGAGCCCCGGCCCCTGGAGCACCTGTCCCTGCGCTGGCTCGCCGCCGACGAACTGCGCGGACCGGACTGGCTGCCCGCCGACGTGCCCTTCCTCGACCTCGTCGAACCCCTGCTCACCCCGGGCGCCGTCCCCCGCTCCTGACCCCCGCGGGCGCCGCGGGGCCGCCCCAGCGGGCCTCCCGCGTCCCCGAGCGGGACCCTGCGGCGAACGGGTGCCGCCCGGCGCCGCCGTGCGCCCCGCGGGGGCGACCGGCCTCCACCGGGTTCGTCTCCATCGGCACGCCCGCACGGGGCCCGCCCGCACCGCGCTTGTCTGCGCGGGCCCGCCCGCACCGGGCCCGCCCGCGCGGGACCCGCCTCCACTGGGCCCGTCCGCGCCGGGCTTGCGTGCACGGGGCTCGCCCGCACCGGGCCGTGACGGCGGCGGCCTGCACGTTTCCCCAGCAGTCCACCATGACCGCATAAACTGGCGGTGGGCCGTGGCACTCCGCGGTTCTTCCCAGTACCAGGAGATCGAGCTTTCCCATGTCCAGCGCTACGCCCGTCGAGGGCTCCGCACGCCGCAGCGACCTCCGCAACGTCGCGATCGTGGCCCATGTGGACCACGGCAAGACGACCCTCGTTGACGCCATGCTCTGGCAGTCCGGTGTGTTCCGGGAGAACCAGGACGTCGACGACCGGGTGATGGACTCCAACGACCTGGAGCGCGAGAAGGGCATCACCATTCTCGCCAAGAACACGGCCGTCCACTACACCACGCCCGAGGGCGAGGACGTGGTCATCAACATCATCGACACCCCCGGCCACGCCGACTTCGGCGGCGAGGTCGAGCGCGGCCTGTCGATGGTCGACGGCGTGGTCCTGCTCGTGGACGCCAGCGAGGGCCCCCTCCCGCAGACCCGCTTCGTGCTGCGCAAGGCCCTCCAGGCCAAGCTCCCCGTCATCCTCGTGATCAACAAGGTCGACCGGCCCGACAGCCGGATCGCCGAGGTCGTGGACGACACCTACGAGCTGTTCATGGACCTGGACGCCGACGAGTCGCAGATCGAGTTCCCGATCGTCTACGCCTGCGCCCGCGACGGCAAGGCCTCCCTGGAGCGCCCCGCCAACGGCACGGTGCCCGACAACGACAACCTCGTGCCGCTGTTCAGCACCATCCTGGACACCATCCCGGCCCCCGAGTACATCCCCGAGGCCCCGCTCCAGGCGCACGTGACCAACCTGGACGCCTCCCCGTTCCTCGGCCGCCTGGCGCTGTGCCGCATCCAGCAGGGCGAGCTGCGCAAGGGCCAGCAGGTCGCGTGGATCCGCACCGACGGCAGCACCCAGCAGGTCAAGATCACCGAGCTGCTCATGACCGAGGGCCTGGAGCGCAAGCCCGCCGAGAAGGCCGGGCCCGGCGACATCGTCGCCATCGCCGGTATCGAGGACATCATGATCGGCGAGACCCTCGCCGACCTGGAGAACCCGGTCCCGCTGCCGCTCATCCAGGTGGACGAGCCCGCCATCTCCATGACCATCGGCACCAACACCTCGCCGCTGGTCGGCAAGGTCAAGGGCGCCAAGGTCACCGCGCGCCTGGTCAAGGACCGCCTCGACAAGGAGCTCGTCGGCAACGTCTCCCTGCGGGTCCTGCCCACCGAGCGCCCCGACGCCTGGGAGGTGCAGGGCCGCGGCGAGCTGGCGCTGGCCATCCTGGTCGAGCAGATGCGCCGCGAGGGCTACGAGCTGACCGTCGGCAAGCCGCAGGTGGTCACCCGGGTCGTGGACGGCAAGGTGCACGAGCCCGTCGAGCGCCTCACCGTGGACGCCCCCGAGGAGTACATGGGCGCCATCACGCAGCTGCTCAGCATCCGCAAGGGCCGCATGGAGAACATGGTCAACCACGGCACCGGCTGGGTGCGCATGGACTGGCTGGTGCCCTCCCGCGGCCTCATCGGCTTCCGCACCGAGTTCCTCACCGAGACCCGCGGCACCGGTATCGCCCACCACGTCTTCGAGAAGTTCGAGCCGTGGTTCGGCGAGCTGCGCACCCGCCCCAACGGGTCCCTGGTGGCCGACCGCGCCGGCTCGGCCGTCGCGTTCGCGATGTTCAACCTCCAGGAGCGCGGCACGCTCTTCGTCGAGCCGGGCACCGAGGTCTACGAGGGCATGATCGTGGGCGAGAACTCGCGCGCCGACGACATGGACGTCAACATCACCAAGGAGAAGAAGCTCACCAACATGCGCTCGGCCACCGGCGACGAGCTGGTGCGCCTGGTGCCGCCGCGCAAGCTGTCCCTGGAGCAGGCCCTGGAGTTCTGCCGCGAGGACGAGTGCGTGGAGGTCACCCCCGAGCACGTGCGCATCCGCAAGGTCGTCCTGGACCAGAAGGAGCGCGGCCGCATGACGGCCAACAAGAAGCGCCAGCAGCAGTAGGACCGCTGCCACCGCCCGTGGGCGGGCCGCTCCGGCGGCCCGCCC
>NZ_QPFC01001036.1:0-2492 GCF_003427465.1 Nocardiopsis sp. TNDT3
GGGGGTGTGTTCGGGGGTGGGGTGTGTTCGCGGCCCGGGCGTCGCCCGGTGTGGTGTTGACGGGCGCCCCTCCCCCGTGTGTCCCCCGCGTGCGGGGTGAGCGGGGCCCGGGTTGGGTGCGGTGGGCGTTTCGCGGGAGGTGAGGGCCCGTCGGTGACTGTTGCATATGGCACATGATGGGGTCATCCGCTGTTTTTTGA
The DNA here is from genome assembly GCF_003427465.1 of Nocardiopsis sp. TNDT3. NCBI lineage: Bacteria > Bacillati > Actinomycetota > Actinomycetes > Streptosporangiales > Nocardiopsidaceae > Nocardiopsis > Nocardiopsis sp. TNDT3. Next base: position 201 of record NZ_QPFC01001036.1, read on the forward strand.
GGGGCCGGTCCTGTCCAGGGGGTGGGATGCTGCCTAAGGTTGGCCAGGTGACAAGCAGTGCGACGCCGCCCCCGAGCGCGGCCAACCAAACGCAGACCCTCGGTGCCGGACTGGCCCACTCGCTCCGGCGCCGCCACATGGCGCTGATCGCGATCGGCGGTTCGGTGGGCGCCGGGCTCTTCATCGGCTCCGGGTCGGTCATCCAGATGGCGGGCCCGGCGGCGGTGCTCTCCTACGTCCTGGCGGGGGCGCTGGTGTTCTTCACCCTGCGCGCCCTGGGTGAGATGGTGGTGGCGGTCCCGGCCGGGGGCTCCTTCTCCGACTACGCCCGCCTGGCCTTCGGTCCCCGTGCCGGTTTCACCATCGGGTGGGTGTACTGGTGGATGTACGCGGTGCTGGTGGCCGCGGAGTCGGTGGCCGGTGCGGCGATCCTGGGCCAGTGGGTGCCGGGGGTGCCCGGGTGGGCGCTGGCGCTGCTGGTGCTGTTGTCGATGACGGTGGCCAACCTGGTGTCGGTGCGGGTGTTCGCCGAGACCGAGTCGTTCTTCTCGTTGGTGAAGGTGGCCACGATCGTGGCGTTCCTGTTGATCGGCGGCCTGTGGGCGGTGGGTCTGTGGAGCGGCGCGGACGGCTCCAGTGTGGCCAACCTGTGGGAGCACGGCGGGGTGGCGCCCAACGGGTGGGTGGCGGTGCTGGCCGCCACGGTGGTGGTGCTGTTCGCCTTCGGCGGGGTGGAGATCATCACCGTGGCCGCGGGCGAGAGCTCCGAGCCCGAGCGCGGTGTGGCCTCGGCGGTGACCAACGTGCTCTGGCGGATCGGGCTGTTCTATGTGGCCTCGATCGTGGTGGTGGTGATGGTGCTGCCGTGGAACAGCGTGGATCCGGGGCGCAGCCCGTTCGTGGCGGTGATGGAGCACGTGGGTGTGCCCGGGGCGGCGCTGATCATGGAGATCGTGGTCCTCATCGCGGTGCTGAGCGTGTTGAACGCGGCGATGTACACCTCCTCGCGGATGCTGTTCACGCTGACCCGGCAGGGGGACGCCCCGCGGGTGCTGCGCGGGACCAACCGGCGGGGTGTGCCGGTGCGGGCGATCCTGCTCGGCACCGTGGTGGGGTACGGGGCGGCGGTGGCCGACTACCTGTGGCCCGACCGGGTGTTCCCGTTCCTGGTGGCCTCCATCGGCGCGATCCTGCTGGTGCTGTTCCTGACCATCTGCGCCTCGCAGCTGGTGGTGGGGGCGCGGGTGCGTCGGCGTGAGCCGCAGCGGCTGACCCTGCGGATGTGGGCGTTCCCGTACCTGACGTGGGTGGTGCTGGGGGGTCTGGTGACGATCTTCGTGGCGATGGTGGTCATCCCCGACCAGCGTCAGGCGCTGCTGGCGTCGGTGGGGTCGGTGGTGGTGGCGCTGGTGGCCTATGAGTTCCGGCGCCGGTGGGGGCGTACGCCGCCCACGGACCGGGTGCTGGCGGTGCCCGACCGGCCCGACGCGGAGGCGCTGCGCCGTCACCCGGGCGCCGACTAGCGCGCTTCGGGGAACGGTGGTCGGGCGGGGGTCGCGGTGGCGGTTCCGGCCCGGGCTTCGACCGACGCGGCGGTCTGGCGGGGCTCCGCTCCCGGTGGGGGCGGGGCCCCGTTGCCGTGGATACGGTTCCCTCCCCCGGAACGGATGCCCGTCTTGAGGTGATGTGATGCCGTTTCTGGGTTTTGTCGCTAGGGTGCTGCGCAACCTCTGAGAGGAGCACCCCCGTGCGACACTTCGTCGGCTTCCTGTCCGGTCTGATCCTGGGTCCGCTGCTGGTCCTGCTGGCGGGGTGGGCGTTCACCCACCTGCGCGGTCTGCACGCGGTCGGTCTGGGCGCCCTGCAGGGTTCGGGGCCCCTGGCGGTGGCCGGGTTGGTGGGTATGGGGCTGTTGGTGGCGATGGTGGCGGTGCCGCCGCGGTTGACGCCGATGCTGCCGCTGGGCGCGGCGCTGGCGGTGGGGTCGCTGAGCGGCCTGGCGGTGTGGCGGATGTACCTGCTGGAGCGGTTGCCGCAGCTGCCCGGGACCGAGGGCGCCCTGGTGCTGCTGCCGTTGGGGGTGTTCGTGCCCTTGGTGGTGGTGCTGGTGGCCCCGGTGTTCGTGGGGCAGCGCTGGCGCCGTGAGGATGATGAGGGCCCCACCGAGGAGGAGGAGTACTTCGAGGGCCTGTACGAGGACGAGCCGGACCCCCGGGGCACGCGCGGTGCGGCCGAGTCGGTGCCCCACACCCCCCGGCACCGGGCCTGAGACAGGGACGTCCGGGGTCCGGC
>NZ_QPFC01001037.1:0-8786 GCF_003427465.1 Nocardiopsis sp. TNDT3
CACGGGTGCGACGGAGAGTGACCGCGTTCGCGCAGATGAGGGCGAACGCCCAAGGAAACACGGCGTTGCGTGCGCCGGACGGCGTCCCCGCGACCCGCTGGGCTCGGTGGCCGGAACCGGCCCCGACGACAACAATTGCCAGGCGACAACATGACGCGCAAGACGCGATGCTCACCGGAGTGGACACTCCCCCCAGGCCACCTCCAGGGGACCTTTGATCCGATCGGCCACCGCCCCCGAGCACGAGGAAACCCCAGGCCAGCCGGGTGAACCCGTGCACTGGCCTGGGGCCGGTGGTGCCGTGTTGCTCCTGGTGTGCTCGTCGGTTCGGCTACCCGGCCCTCACCGGAACCGAGCCGCGCAGCAGCGCTGCGGTGGCCTCAGCCGCCGCCTTGGCCACGTCCGGGAACACCGACTGATAGGTGTCCTGGGTGAAGTGCGTGGTCGCGTGCCCCAACTCGCTGGACACGATCTTCACATCCGTTCCCGCGGCCAACGCCAACGAGGCGGCCCCGTGGCGGAGCCCGTGCAACGTGATCGGCGGCAGCCCCGCTGCCCTGGCGACGCGCAGGAACCAGTCACTGACCTGCCCCGGATGCCACCCCGAACCGTCGTCCCGGGTAAAGGCCAGACCGCTGTCCGTCCATGCCGCTCCGGCCTTGAGGCGGGCTTCGTTCTGGAACCTCCTCCAAGCCCGCAGCACCTTGATGGTGTCGGCGTCCAGAGTGATGGTGCGCTGCCCGGCCGCGCTTTTCGGGGTGGAGGTGATCGTCTCCCACGCGAGTTGTACGACCTGGACGCGGATGTCGATCTGCCCGTCCGTCAGTCGGGTGTTGGCCCAGGGCAGTCCGACCGCTTCTCCTCGTCGTAGGCCTTTGACTGCTATCAGGTGGAACATCGGGTACAGCCACGGGTACTTCCTCGCGTGCACCAGGAAAGCGCGTGTCTGTTCCGGGGTCCACACCATCACCTCCCCCGGCACGGTCCCGTCCTTCTTCCACTGACGCACCCGGTCCGGTGTCCACACCAGCGGACGCTTCCTCGGACAGGAGGGCAACCGCACGTGTGAGGCGATGTTCACCGACACCGGCAAGTCCGGACGCCTGACGGCTTCGGACAACGCACTCCGGAGAGTGGCGCGGATCCGGTGCTTGGTGGACAGCGAGATCACCCTCCGCCCCCTGACTGAGGCCCGCACCTTCACATCGTCGGACTCGCGGCACTCCAGAATGCGGGCGTTGGTCTCCTCAATGAGGTTGAACATGGTCTCGACGTGGCGGGCCTGGAGCGTGTCCACCCGGAGTCGGCCCAGGTGCGGGACGAGGTAGGTGCGGATGCGCCCGGCGTAGGAGGCCCGGGTTCCCGCAGCCAGATCGGGCTTGCCCGCCAACCACTCCCCCGACCACGCCTCAACGGTGGGTGGTTCGGTGCGCACATCCACCGCCATCGCCACTCGCCTACGCACCTCCTCCAGGTCAGCGAGGTCGAACTCCTACTCCGGCGCGGCTTCGACGAACTGGGGCTCAAGCGGATATGGGGCGTCCGCTCTAGGGAGAGCCGTGGCCAAGGGCTGTGGACATGGCGACCTCGGCATATGCGAGGCGGGCTTCCTCGCGCACGTTCGGGTCGGGGTGGTGAAGGAAGGGCTCGATCAGCGACTGTGCTCGCGGGTCCTGTGTGGCGCCGAGGATGTGCAGGACGTACTCGAGGAGTCCGGGTTCCAGCGTCCTCGCGACTGAGGCCAGCGGTTCGACAAGGCCCAGAGGCAGGCTGTAGTGGTCGAGCGCTTCGCTGACCGCGTTCAGGGCGGACTCACGGACTTTGACCACGGATTCGATGACGGCCAGGTTGATCAGCCGGCCAACGACCAGGCAGGCGGTGGCCGTGTCGAGCACGGCGCCGCGCAGGAAATCTCCGAGCACCTCGGCGGCGAGGTCTCGCCGGTCCGGATCGCAGCCGGTCAGTGCTTCGAGTGCTGTGAGAACGTCCTTCACACCATGCCCATCTTGGCTCTCTGGAGCAGGACTCCACGTTTCAGGACGGAGTCGACCGGGATCCCTGACCCTGGTTGAAGGACCTCCGAGCCACGCCGTTCTCACGTGGACTTCGGCGGCTTCTCCAGGCCGCCCAGCCGCCTGTTCATCGTGTCCAGTGTCGGCCAGGGAGGGCCGTCGCGCAGCGCGCGCAGGAGTTCCTCTCCGAATCGCCTCCCGTTCGGGAACTCGTCGTCTCGGTCCCAGCGCCACGCCGCGACCATCGCGAGGACGAGCTGTCGGCACTCGTCCAGCAGCTCCTGGTCGATGTTCGGGTAGTGCTCGCAGACCGCCTCGGGAACATGGGCGAGGTCGAACTCGACGGGACCGCGGCAGCACGTCTCCAGGTCGATGAACAACGGGCCGTTCCGCGTGCTGAGCACGTTGCCCGGATGCGGCTCTCCGTGGAGCAGCTGCTCCACGGCGCCGCGCTCCCCGATCGTCCGTCGCAGGTCCGCCAGCCTGCCGCTGAGGAAGGCGCGGTCGGCGTCGGCCAGCTCCGGCGAGCGGTCCGGGTCGGCGACGATGTCCTGCGCCTGGGCGATCCGGTCCGTGAACCGCGGGCTCGGCACGTCGACCCGGCGCATACCGGCGTGCAGCAGTTCCAGCGCCTCGGCGCAGTCGTCCGGCGGGACGCGGGGTGCCACGGGCTCATGGTAGGTCCACAGCGTCACCGTGAAGCCGTCGCGCGTGTACACGCGCGGGTCCGCCCGGGGCTCCAGGGGACACACCGGGGCCCCCACCGCGACGAGCCGCTGGGCGAGTTCGACCTCGAACCGCGCGACTTCCTGCCCCACGGGGGCGACCCGGGCGAAGACGTCGCACGGTGTCAGCCGCAGCGCCAGCTTGTTCGAGTTGTGGAGCACGATCGCGTTGCTGACCGGCAGGCCGAGCGACGCGGCGACCGAGGTCGCGGCCGCCATCGCACGAGTGACGTCGGACATCTCCATGCTCAGATCCTGGCGTACCGGCCGCCGGTAGTCTCCCCGTTTTCCGTGTCGGGCACGGGGCGGCTCGTGCCCTCCGCCGCCCGACCCCGTCCACCGCCGCCCCGACGCGCGCCTCCAGGCCGCACCGATTCGGCCATCCCGCGCGTCGACGTACCGCTGGAAGTCCGCGAAGCTCCTCCCCGACCCGGGCTCACTCGGCGAACGTCCCGCCCAGCAATCCGTCACCCACGGTCACCGGACATCACGCCGAGAACCCGTGCGGCGGTTGGAGGGTTCGGGACCGGGTAGTGGTTGCCCCATGCTGCTGATGAGGCCACCGGGTGTTTACCCAGCTCAGGAGGACACCTCCCTGCTCCGTACCGTGCTGCGCCAGCGCGGTCGGGTCGCCGGGCGCTCAGTCCTCGACGTCGGTTCGGGCACCGGGGCGCTGGGCATCGAGGCCTTCCGCGCCGGTGCGGCCAGCCTCACCTCGATCGACCTGTCGCGACGCTCGGTACTGGCGAGCTGGCTCAACAGCCGACTGCACGGGGTCCCGGCGACGGTGCGGCGCGGCGACCTGTTCGCTCCCGTGGCCCCGCACCGCTTCGACCTCGTGCTCGCCAACCCGCCCTACATGCCCGCTACCGGTCGGCGGCTGCCCCGCCACCGGATGGCGAGGTGCTGGGACGCGGGGCCGGACGGGCGGATCCTGCTGGACCGCATCTGCGCGGGGGCGCCCTCGGTGCTCAGCGAGGACGGCGCGCTCCTGCTCGTGCAGTCCGAGCTCGCCGACGAGCAGGCCACGTTGGACCGGCTCGAGAAGGCCGGGCTGGTGCCCGAGGTCCTCGCCAGGGCCCGCATCCCGTTCGGTCCGGTGCTGCGCGCGCGTGCCGCGGCGCTGCGCGCCCGCGGACTGCTCGGCCCCGACCAGATGGAGGAGGAACTCGTGGTCATCGAGGCGTGCCGTGGCTGAGGACCGTCGCCGGGTCGTGGTCACCGACGACGGTCCGGTCCTCGTCTACGGCCCGGTCGACGTGGAGACGCCAGACGGAACGCGCGTGCGCAGCGACCGGGCGGTCACCGCGCTGTGCGTGTGCGGCCGCAGCAGGCGCCGCCCGTTCTGCGACACCAGCCACCGTCGGCGCGTACGCGGTGACGAGGGGAAGGAGTACGGCCCATGACCATGACGACGCCGGAGGCGCCGACGCTGCCCGCCCCCAGGGGTCCGCTCTCCGAGGCGGTTATGGACGCGCTGCGCGGGAACCGGACCGGGTTCCCCGCGGTGGACGGGTCCCCGCCCTACGGTGAGGACCTCCAGCTCGCCCTCTACTGCTGCTACGAACTCCACTACCGCGGGTTCGGGGGAGTCGACGCCGACCGCGAGTGGGACCCGGCGCTGCTGACGCTGCGCGCCGAACTGGAGGGGGCCTTCCTCGGCGCGCTCAGGGACGAGGTGACCCCCGGCGCGGACGTCGGGAGCGAGCTCGGCGCGCTCCTGGTCGAACACGTCGACGCGTTCGGCGCCTCCCACCACCTGCGCCGCCACGGGCAGCTGTGGCAGCTGCGCGAGTACGTCGCCCACCGCTCGCTCTACCACCTGAAGGAGGCCGACCCGCAGAGCTTCGTCATCCCCCGCCTGCACGGCCCCGCCAAGGCCGCCCTGGTGACCGTGCAGCACGACGAGTACGGCGCGGGGGACCCCGAGCGGACGCACTCCACGCTCTTCGCCGACATGATGGCCGAGCTGGGCCTGTGCGCGGACTACGGCGCCTACCTCGACTCCGCCCCCGCCGAGATGCTGGCCGAGGTCAACTTCATGTCGCTGTGCGGTCTGCACCGCGGGTTGCGCGGAGCGCTGATCGGACAGTTCGCCACCGTCGAGCTCACCTCCTCCCCCGGCTCGGACCGGTTGGTCAAGGCCATGCGGAGGCTGGGCTGCGGCCCGGCCGCCGTCCGGTTCTACGCCGAGCACGTCGAGGCCGACGCGGTGCACGAGCAGCTCCTGCGGCGCGAGGTGATCGCGCCGCTGCTGGACACCGAACCCGAGCTGGCCCCCGACATCGTGTTCGGCATCCGCGCCAGCACTCTCCTGGCCACACGGCTGGAGGAGTACCTCCTGCGGCGGTGGGGTCGCGGCGAGTCGAGCTTCCGCGACGGGACGGACGTGAGGGAACCATGAGAACACCTGGACCAGCGGTGCGGGTCCGTGTGCTTCCGCTCGCAGACAGGGGCGACGCGGTGCCGGACGACACCGTGGTGCGCGACTGCCTGCGGCAGTCGCCGCCCCGGTTGCCGCCCTGGCTCGGCTACGACGCGGTCGGCTCCGCACTGTTCGAGCGGATCACCGAGCTGCCCACGTACTACCTGACCCGTGTGGAACGCGACCTGTTGGAGCGCCACTCCGCGGAGATCGCCGAACTGCTCGCCTGCGGGCGGATCGCGGAGCTGGGCAGCGGAAGCGCGAAGAAGACACGGCTGCTGCTGGAGAGCTGTCTGCGCCTGCGCGGGACCGCCTACCTGCCGATCGACGTCGACCGGGGCATGCTGGAGTCCAGCGGCGCCGCGTTGTGCGCGGAGCTGGACCGCCTGGAGGTCACGGGCCTGTGGGGACGCTACGAAGCAGGTCTGGACTGGCTGCGCACCCATCCCGGTGAGCCGCTCGCGATCGCCTTCCTCGGCAGCAGCTTCGGCAACGCCACCCGCGGGGAACGCGACGCGCTGCTGGGCGAGATCGCCCGGACCCTGCGCCCGGGCGAGGCCTTCCTGGTCTCCGCCGACCTGGACAAGGGCCGCGAGGCCCTGGAGACCTGCTACAACGATCCCGCCGGGTACTCGGCCTTCGCCGACTTCCGGCTCAACTACCTCACCCGGTTGAACGACCTCTACGGCGCCGGGTTCGTGCTCGACGACTTCGTCCCGGAGGCGTGTTACGACGCGGACACCACCACCGTGGAGGGACGCCTTCGCGCCCGGGCCGACCAGGCGGTGCCCGTACCGGGTCTGGGACTGACCGTGCGCGTACCGCGCGGGCGGTTCCTCAACGTCGGCTACTCGGTGAAGTTCGACGTGCGGGGGCTGGCCGACGAGGTGGGAGCGCACGGTTTCAGCCTGGGAGCCCGGTGGCTGGACCCCGGAGCACAATACGGGCTCTTCCTCTTCCGCCGTGACGGGGGCTGAACAACCGGCGCGAACGGGCGCCCGACTGCCGGCGCGTCGGGCCGCTCCCCGCAGGCGGTCCGCACGCGCTCGCCCCGTCCGCCGTTCCGGCCCCGTCCGAAGATCACCGGCCGGGGCAGCGGCCAAGGCGGAGGGCCGCCACCCGTGCGGGTGGCGGCCCTCCTGGCGGAGAGGTGCGGCTACCTCCGGCCGATGACCTCGAACTCGAGGACGTCGGTGAACTCGCGGCCGTAGGCGTCGGTCGCGGTCACCTCGGCGGTGTGCTCACCGGTGCGCAGGTTCCTGGGCAGGTCGAACCGCCACAGGTGCATCGTCCGGTTGGCGAGGCTGCCGCCGTGGACGAGCTGCTGCGCGACCGCGTACGGGTCGGAGTACTCGACGCCGACGTTGACGGCCTCGCCCCGCATCTGCTGGGTGCGGGTGGCCTCCTGGGCCGGTCGGCCGTCGATGCTGACCTCGACCGTCGAGCCGGTGGAGCCGAAGAAGAAGTTGGTCGTCAGCCAGCTGCCGTGGGCCAGGTCCCTGCGGTCGACCACCAGGGGCTCCTCCAGCTCGGGGGCCTCGCCCACCGGGTCGGCGTTCCACTCCTGGCGCGCCCCGACCCACTCGCGGTAGGTCGGGCTGTTGATGCCCAGCTGCGTCTGCACGTCGTCGGACTCGCCGGTGACGGTGTAGCGCTCCTGGAACCCGTTGCCCTGGATGTCCAGCGTCACCACGCCGGGGCGTCCGCCGTCGCGGCCGATCGCGGTCGGGTAGCCCTCCTCGCCGATCGCGCCGGAGTACCAGTCACCCGAGATCGCGCCCGCGGTGATGTGCGGGAACGGCAGGCCCTCGACACCGAACAGGTCGTTCCAGCCCTTGGCGCCGTCACCGGTCTTGAGGTTCTCGATGCTGTGGCTGTGGCCGGACACCGCCACGGCGTTGCGGCCCTCCAGCAGCTCGTGCACGCGCCGGACCTGGTCGGTCTGGTGCACCGGGGAGGTGGAGTCGGCGTAGTTGAGCAGGCCGATGTGGCTGGCGACGACGACGAGCTTGTCGGGGTCGACGTTGGCCAGGTCGCGTTCGAGCCAGGCGAGCTGGTCCTCGTCGAGGCGGCCGTTGTAGGAGGGGTCGCCCTCCGGGTCGGCGCAGTGCGCCTCGATGCCCGCGGGGCTGTCCTCGGCCGCGACGCACGGGTACTCGACGGTGTTGAGCGCGATGATGTGCGTGTCGCCGACGTCGTAGGAGTAGTACTCCGGAGCCAGCTGCGCGCGGTAGGTGTCGAAGGAGTGCTCGGAGTTCGGGGCGTCGAAGTCGAGGTCGTGGTTGCCCGGAAGGAAGCGGGCGGGACCGTTGGTCTCGGCGACCAGGTCCTTGATCTCGGGGTAGAGCGACAGGTCGTCGCCGACGACGTCGCCGACGAACAGCGTGCCGCAGCCGGCGTAGTCGTGGCGCGCGGCCAGGTCCGCGATGGCGCCGTCGCGCGCGTACTCGATCTCCTGCCGGTCGTAGGTCTGCAGGTCTCCGGCCATGATGCAGCTCTGCGCGTCGGTGGCGGTCAGCTCGCTCTCCACCAGCGGGAAGTTGACCGCGGACGGCAGGGGTCCGGTCGGCTCGATCCCGCCGTAGCGCAGTTCCGGCGACCCCTCGGGCAGGTGGTTGTAGTGGAACTGCGGGATGTTGTGCTCGTCCATCGGCACCTGGTAGCCCGACGGCTGCGTGATGGACACCGTCATGTTGTCGAACGCGGGCAGTTCGTAACGGCCCTCGCCGTCGGTCAGCACCACGTCGCGGCCGTTGGTGACCATGACGCCGGACAGGCCGGCCTCCTCGCCGTCACTGGCGCTGTCCCGGTCGGCGTCGACGAACACCCGGCCGGTCAGCACCGCGTCGTCGGCGGCTCCGGTCGGGGTGCGTACCACCTCGACCTCGCCGCGGTAGGCGGTGTCCTCGAAGTTCTCCGAGGGCGCCGCCGCGGCCGGTGCGGACACCGCGGTCAGGGAACCGGCGATGACCGCGGCCATCGAGGCCGCCAGCGCCGCGCGAGAGTAACGGCGTGCCCGCGGAGCACTCGGCGTTCGCGCACGTCGTGAATGTGTCGTTGGCATGCAGTTGCCTCCGGTATGCGGGGGAGGGGGAGCAAAACCGGCCAGGGGGACCGGCGGGAAGCAACCTTTCTAGATATCGCTGAACAAAGGACCAGTTGTCGGCCAACAGTCGGCCACCAGGCGGTGACCACTGGCGCGGCACACTGATTATTCTCAGCCAGTTCTATCCCCATACGTTGTGAATGGCTAGGGCCGTCCGGGCTTTCCCTGCGATCCCTCCCGGACTGGTTCGGGCCCTGATTTCGGGACGGCCACGAGGCTCATCCGGCCTCACGGCACACTTGTCCCGGAGAAAGTTCCGAAGCCGGGACCCGGGCGTGGCTGACAAATGTCCGCGCACGTCAGCTAATGTCTACGCACGCCGGCCCGGGAAGCAAGGCGCAACTCCGTCCACGCCGAAAATCCTCGCGGAGCGGCGTCGGGCAGCGCCCCGCGACCGTCCCGGACGGCACGCCACGTTCGGAGACGCCACCGGCACCGTGCGACGTACATCCAGGTGAACGGCGGGTGTTCGGGCCCGAGGAGCGGCCCCGTCGACCGGTGCCCAGCCCCTCCCCCGC
>NZ_QPFC01001038.1:0-4063 GCF_003427465.1 Nocardiopsis sp. TNDT3
CTTCCCGGGCGGGAGCGCGGTCACCGGGGCCCCGGAGCCTCCGGCGCCGTTCGACCAGGGGCCGGTCGGCCAGCCCGCCTACCCGTCCGCGTTCCCGGGTGAGGCTCCCGGGTACCCGCAGGGCGGTTACCCGACGGGCGGCTATCCGGTGGACCAGGTGCGCGGGGACGCCCCGGCGGGCTACGGCGAACAGGCCCCGTTCGGCTATCCGGCCGGGGGCACCGGCGGCTATCCCGGTGTCCCGGGCGGCTACCCGTCCGGCGGACAGCCCCAGCAGCCGCAGCAGCCCGGCTACGGCGGCTTCCCGCCCGCGCCGGACTGGCAGTCCGGCGACGAGGAGCGGCGCCCCGGCGGGCCGCAGGCGCCGGAACCGTACCCGTCCGACCCCCGCGACCCGCACGGCCGCAACCGCTACGAGGGCGGGTACGAGGACGGCCGCTTCATCTGATCTTCCGGACGTCCGCAACACGCGGTAACGACCCTTTTCCGGCCCCCGGGCCGCACGAGAGGTACATCACTTCACACCCCGAGGCGGTGGGCGCAGCCACCACCTCGGGGTTTTCTCTGTCCTGATTTGTCCCCAGGACATGTGAAGACAGGAAAATGGTTACCAAAGGAGCAACAGACCGTAACACTGCGTGGCGGATACTGGCTACAGTTGGTAGCGCGAAGGACACCCTCAGGGACGTCCTCTCATCCCGCGTCTCCACGCACGCCCCCCGATCCGAACACCGCAGTCCCCGTGCGCCCACGCATCACTTGCCTGGTCCAACCCGAATGGAGTAACCATGCGCAACGACGCCCAGGGAGTCACGCCCGAGAGGCCGCCCACGGCCTCACCCGGGCAACGTTTCGACCGCCACAGGGGGATCGCCGCCGACGTCGGCGCCTCACTGGTGGTCTTCCTGGTCGCCGTCCCCCTGTCCCTGGGGATCGCCGTCGCCTCCGGCGCCCCCCTCATCGCCGGGATCATCGCCGCCGTGGTCGGCGGGATCGTCGCCGGACTCGTCGGCGGGTCCGTGGTCCAGGTCAGCGGCCCCGCCGCCGGCCTGACCATCATCGTCGCCGACCTGGTCATGACCTACGGATGGCGGGTGACCTGCCTGATCACCCTGCTGGCCGGGCTGGTCCAGCTCGCCCTCGGCGCCTTCCGCATCGCCCGGGCCGCCCTGGCCGTCTCCCCCGCCGTGGTGCACGGCATGCTCGCCGGGGTGGGCGTGACCATCGCCCTGGCCCAGCTGCACGTGGTCCTGGGCGGGGAACCGCAGAGCTCGGCGGTGGCCAACATCGCCGACCTGCCCCACCAGATCGCCAACAACCACACCCCGGCCGTCGCGGTCGGCGTCATCACCATCGCGATCATGTTCACCTGGAACAAGCTGCCCTCCCTCGGGCGGCTGCGGCCCGCCGTGGTGCCCGCCGCGCTGGTCGCCGTGGCCACCGCGACCCTCATCTCCACCACGAGCGGCTGGCAGGTGCAGACCGTCGTCCTGCCCGGCTCCTTCGCCGACGCCTGGAACGGCCCGATGCTGCCCGAGGCCGGGCAGTGGGACGGCATCGCCCTGAGCGTGGCCGCCGTGGCCATGGTCGCCAGCGTCGAGTCCCTGCTCGCCGCGATCGCCGTGGACCGCATGCACAGCGGCCGCCGGGTGATGCTCAACCGCGAGCTGTGCGGCCAGGGCGCGGCCAACACCATCAGCGGCGCCCTGGGCGGGCTGCCGGTGGCCGGTGTGATCGTGCGCAGCACCACCAACGTGCGCGCCGGGGCGCGCAGCCCGCTCTCGACCATCCTGCACGGCGTGTGGATCCTGCTGTTCGTCGCCCTGTTCGCGCACGTGGTCGAGCTGATCCCGATGCCCGCGCTCGCGGCGCTGCTGGTGTTCATCGGCGTGCAGATGGTCTCGATCGCCCACCTGCGCGACCTGCGCCGCCACCACGAGGCCAGCGTCTACCTGGTGACCCTGTTCGGCGTGGTGTTCCTGGGGCTCCTGGAGGGCGTGTTCATCGGCTTCGCGCTGGCCATGATCGTCTCCCTGCGCAGGCTCACCAAGCTGACCGTGACCACCGAGGAACGCGACGACCGGGTGCACATCACCGTGCACGGCTCGCTCACCTTCCTGGGCGTGCCCCGGCTCGCGCACGTGCTGCGCACCGTCCCCTCGGGCTCACGGGTCGACCTGGACCTGCACGTGGACTTCATGGACCACGCCGCCTTCGAGGCCATCCACGCCTGGCGGGTGGACCACGAGCGCACCGGCGGCAGCGTCGACATCGACGAGGTGCACGAGAAGTGGTACACGCGCAGTTCCACCCGGTCGGCGCCCGCCGCCAAGACCGCGCCCGGCGGCCTGGCCCGCTGGTGGGCCCCCTGGGAGATGCGCGGTGACGGCGACCGCGGGGTGAACGCGCTGGGCCTGCTGGCGGCCGGCGCCCGCGAGTACCACGCCAGCACCACCGACCGGATGCGGTCGGTGATGAGCCGCCTGTCGCACGGCCAGAACCCGACCGCGCTGTTCGTCACCTGCGCCGACTCGCGCGTGGTGCCCAACCTCATCACCGCGAGCGGGCCCGGCGACCTGTTCACCGTGCGCAACCTCGGCAACCTGGTGCCGCCGCGGGAGGCCCCCGACAACGGTTCGACGGGCGCGGCGATCGAGTACGCGGTGAACGTGCTGCGGGTGCCCTCGATCGTGGTGTGCGGACACTCGCACTGCGGGGCGATGCAGGCCCTGCTGGAGAAGGCCCACCTGGAGACGGACGAACAGGCGTCGCACATGCGCCGCTGGCTGTCACACGGCTCGGAGAGCCTGGCGCGGGTGGGCGAGGAGTCGGGCGCCCTGTCGGGCCTGCCCACGGCTGAGGCGCTGCGCCGCCTGGCCCAGGCCAACGTGGAGGCGCAGATCGGCAACCTCGCGAGCTACCCGGTGGTCCGCGAACGGGTGGAGGCGGGCGAGCTGACGCTGACGGGGATGTACTACGACCTGGAGACGGCGAGGGTGCACCTCCTGGACGCCGAGACGGGGGAGTTCGTCCCCGTGCAGGGCGTCCAGGACGTGAACGACCCCGTGCCCCACCCGAGGACGGATGCGGACCACGGGGATCAGCTGGTGGAGGAGTCCTCGTCGGGCGCGTCGTCGCGTCCGTCCTGCTGAACGCCTGAGGCCTGATAGGAGGCGAGCAGGACGATCACCACGATGGCCACGACAGGCAGACCGAAGAGAGCCACCCAGAAGGCGGTGGAGTCGAACAAGATGCACCCATTCCCGTGAACGCGGATGCCCGCTGGGTCCGACCCCGGACGTCGGCCCACGGGCGTACGCGCTCCGGAGCTCGCCCGGGGTAGGGAGCGCAGGGGCCAATCTATCGGTGCGCGCGGGCGCCGGGCCATCACCGGCGGGCTGTAGGACTGTACCCGTGCACCGGGAGCGGCCCTCCGACCCGCCGCCCGGGGGCCGCGCCCGCCGGAACACCACGGGCGGGGCCCGCGCCAGCCCGGCTCAGGCGGGGAGGAATCGGGACGCGGAGCGATCGGCCTGCTCCCGCTCTCCGGTCGATCCGCCGTCCGGGACAGAACCGGAACACGGCCGTCTCCCCCGCGCTGCGCCGCTGGTCAGAAGGGTGTGTGAGGGGGAGTCGGCCGGTAAGCCGGATTCTGTCGGTTCCGAGGAACCGGGCGGCCATCCATCTGGGACCGCCGTTGCCGACGGCCTCGGTGCGGTCTACCCGCGGACTCGGGCGGGCCGCCCTCGAACATCCGCGCGGGAACCCGCAGGTTCCCTTTTTGACCTTGCTCCGGGTGGGGTTTACCGAGCCGACCGGATCACTCCGGCCGCTGGTGGTCTCTTACACCACCGTTTCACCCTTACCACCGCGAGCGGTGGCGGTCTGCTTTCTGTGGCACTGTCCCGCGGGTCACCCCGGGTCGGTGTTGCCGACCACCCTGCCCTGTGGAGTCCGGACTTTCCTCGAACACGCGCACCAGGCGCGGTCCGCGACCGCCTGGCCGACTCCCCTCGCCGCCCATTCTACGCCCGCCGCCGCGGCCCCGTTCCCCCTCGGCCCC
>NZ_QPFC01001039.1:0-3225 GCF_003427465.1 Nocardiopsis sp. TNDT3
GCCGGGGGACGGTGGGCGCCGGGAGCCGGGGGCCGCGGATGTCCTAGAGTTCGTGCGTCGTCCCTCGCCCTGCCTTCGTACCCTGGGGGGTTTCGTGACCGCCGAGTCCCTGTCCCGCGACCTCGCGGGCAAGCCCGAGGCGCTGATCCGGCTCGCCGAGCGCTTTCCGCGGTGGGATCCCTACGCCGCGCTGCCCGCGCTGCTCGACGACGAGCCCGCCGCGGTGCGCTTCCTGGGCCTGGGCGCGGCGCGGCACGCGTGCGAGGTGGCGGCGGCGCGGCTGCGCCGGGCGGGGATCGCGGCGAGCGCGGACTTCTCCTCGTCGGCGGAGGAGCCGCCCGCGGGGCCGGAGACGCTCGTGGTCGCGGTGAGCCTGGGCGGTGGGCAGCGCGAGCTGTACACGGTGCTGGACCGCTACGTGGCGCGGTCGCCGGTGATCGTGCTGGCCCCGTCGGTGGACTTGGTGGTGGGGCGGCAGGCGGATCTGCTGGTGCCGCTGCACGCGGGTGAGGAGGCGAGCGGTGTGGGCTGTCGCGCCTACCAGCACGCGCTGGCCCTGCTCCTGCTGTTGGGGCACCGTCTGGGCGCGCCCCGGCCGGGCAACAGCCAGTCCCTGCCGGGGCTGCTGCGCCGCACGGCGAACGCGACGGCGTCGCTGTTGGAGAGCGCGCCGGGGTGGGTGCCCGAGGTCGCCCGGATCCTGGATTCGCCGCACGGGGTGCACATGGTGGCCCCGGCCGAGCGTATGGCGTCGGCCTGGCAGGGGGTGCGGGTGCTGCGCCAGGGGCCGGTACGGGTGGCGCACGCGTGTGAGACCGGGGAGTGGTCGCACACCGACCGCCACCTGGCGGCGGTGACGGACTACCGTGCGCTGCTGTTCGCTGGTTCGGCCTACGACGAGCGCTTCGCCCAGCACCTGGGGCAGTTGCGGGGGGCGTTCGTGGCGGTGGGCCCCACCCCCGGCCAGGAGCGGATGCCGGAGGCGGAGCTGACCGTGCGCTACCCGGGCGACACCGACCAGGACGTGAGCCTGCTGGTGGAGCCGCTGGTGGCGGAGCTGCTGGCGGCGCACTGGTGGCGCGGCCGGTAGCGCCCGCGGGGCGGCGGGCGGGCCGTGCGTCCGCGGGCCGTGTGTCCGCCGACCGAGGCCGGTGACGCCCTCGGCGGTCGGCGGCGGGCGTCCGCAGGCCCGGCAGGGGCGTTGCCCGGGTCCGGTCGGCCCGGGGAGAATGGACCGGGGGCCGCCCCCGCCGTCGGGGCGGACACGGCGCCCCCGGACCAACGCTAGCCCGGCGGCCGTGCGGGCGCACCCCCTTCCGCTGGCCTGTGGACGGTCCCGGTCAGGCCGAGGAACGCACCCAGGAGGCGTACAGGTCGGCGTACACGCCCGGCCTGTCCACCAGTTCGGTGTGCGAGCCGCTCTGCACGACGCGCCCGTCGTCGAAGACGAGGACCCGGTCGGCGGCCTCGGCGGTGGAGAGCCGGTGCGCGATGGCCACGGAGGTGCGTCCGCGGGTGAGCCGGTCCAGGGCTCGCTGGATGCGCACCTCGGTGTGCGGATCCACCGCCGAGGTGGCCTCGTCCAGTACCAGCAGGTCGGGGTCGGCGATGTAGGCGCGCACCAGGGCGACGAGCTGCCGCTCCCCCGCCGAGAGCGACTCCCCGCGCTGGCCCACGGGGGTGTCGAGTCCGTGGGCGAGGCTGTCGAGCCACTCGGTCAGCCCCAGTTCGGTGACGGCCGCCTCCAGTTCGGCGTCGGTGCTCTCGGGGCGGGCGAAGCGGATGTTGTCGCCCAGGGAGCTGTCGAAGAGGAAGCCCTCCTGCGGGACCATCACCACGCGGCTGCGCAGGGAGGAGAAGGCCACCTCGCGCAGGTCGACGCCGTCGAGCCGGACGGTGCCCCGGGCGGGGTCCATGAGGCGGGTGAGCAGTTTGACGAAGGTGGTCTTGCCCGAGCCGGTCTCGCCCACCACGGCCACGCGGGTGCCGGGGGTGATCTCGACGCTGACGTCGTCGAGGACGACGGGGCCCTCGGGGTAGGAGTAGGTCACCCCGTCGAAGGAGACCCGGACCGGTCCGCGCGGCAGCACCCGGCCCGCCTCGCCGGGGTCGGCGATGTCGGGGACGGTGTCGAGCACGCCCAGGACGCGGCGCCAGCCCGCGATGGCGTTCTGGGCCTCGTTGAAGATCTCGGTGGCCATCATCATCGGCTGGATGAACAGGGTCATCAGGAACAGGAAGGCGATGAGCTGCCCGGCGGTCAGGCCGCCGTCCAGGCCGAGCCAGACGCCGATGAGGACGACGGCGGTGTTGCCCAGGGCGGCGATGATCTCGGCGAAGGGCGAGACCGCCATGGACAGCCGCTGGGCGCGGATCTGGGAGCGGCGCGTGGTCAGGACGGTGGTGTCGATGCGCTCGGCGGTGCGCCCCTCGGTGCCGTGGGCGCGGATGACGGAGGCGCCCATGACGGTCTCGCCGATGACGCCGAGCATGTCGCCGGTGTTCTCTCGGACCGTGAGGTAGGCCTTGGAGAGCAGCTTCTGGAGCCAGCGCACGCCGAACAGCAGCGGCAGGAAGCAGATCCACACCACGAGGGTGAGCTGCCAGGAGTAGACCGCCATCAGGACGGTGGCGACCAGGAGCTGGCCGCTGCTGACCAGCAGGAGCAGGCCGCCCCACTGCATGAAGGTGCTGATCTGGTCGACGTCGCTGGTGACGCGCGAGACCAGGGCGCCCTTGCGCTCGCTGTTCTGGGTGAGCACGGACAGGTCGTGCACGTGCCGGAAGGCCTTGCGGCGCAGTGTGGCCAGGCCGGACTCGGTGGCCCGGTACAGGCGCACGTTCATCAGGTAGGAGCAGATCATGGTGACCACGAGCAGGGCGGCGCAGACGGTCACCATGCGGGTGACGAAGCCCAGGTCGGGGCCGTTCGCGCCGGTCAGCCCGTTGTCGATGATCTGCTGGACGGCGATGGGCACGATGACCTTGCCGGCGGTGGCCACGACGGCGAAGACCAGGGTGAGCCACAGGCCGCGGGCGAACTCCGGGGAGAGCCGCAGACCGCGCCTGAGCGTGTCCATCGCTCCCTCGGAGGAGCGGTGCAGCGACACGGCCGGGTCGTCGGGGGCGCGGCCGGGCCGCTCCTCCCCCTCCCGCTCTCGCTGCTCGTCGCGGGTGGGCGCGCTCATCGGGTGGCCTCCTCGGCGGCGTCGTCACGGGTGGGGC
>NZ_QPFC01001040.1:0-1384 GCF_003427465.1 Nocardiopsis sp. TNDT3
CGGTCGCTGGCCCGCCATCCCCTGTTCCAGGTGTTCGTGTCGTACACCAGTGGCGGCGCGGACATGATGTCGCTGCCCGGCCTGGTGAGCACAGCTCACCGTGTACAGAGCGATGCCGTGCACTTCGACCTCGAATTCAGCTTCGAGGAGGCGGAAGCCCTCGACGGGAGCGGTCTCCAGCTCAGCGTGAACGTCGGTTACACGAGGGACCTCTTCGACGAGGAGACGGCCCGGCTGTTGGGTGAGCGCCTGGTGCGGATGCTGGAACAGGCGTGCGCGAATCCGGACACCGCGGTGAGCCGGTTCGATTCCCTGGCCCCGGAGGAGCGGAAGACCCTTCTCCAGGACTGGGGGACGGCCGAGCCCGCCGCCGCGGCCCCCCTGGAAACGGTCCTCGACGTCTTCCGCGCCCAGGTGGAGACGGCCCCCGACGAGATCGCCCTGGTCGCGCAGGACGGCGAACTCGACTTCAGGACGTTGAACACGCGCGCGAACCGACTCGCGGCCGTGCTCCGTCAGCGAGGCGTGGGAGCTGAGAGCCGGGTGGTTCTGGCGCTACCCCGCACCTGTGACCTGCTGGTCTCCATGCTGGCCGTGCTCAAGGCGGGCGGCGCCTTCGTTCCGGTCGAACCCGACTCCCCAGCGGACCGGACCGCCCTCATCCTCGCGAACAGCCGCCCCTCGCTGATCGTGACCACCGGCGCCTGGAGCCAAGGACGGGAGCTCGGCGTACCCAGACTCGTCCTGGACAGCCAGGACGTCCGCGCGGAGATCGACCTCCAGTCCACCGACGACCCCGGGCCCGAGGACCGCCCCTCTCCAGAACATCCGGCCTACGTGATCCACACGTCCGGCTCGACCGGAGTTCCCAAGGGCGTGATCGTGGAACACCGATCCCTCCGGGCCCACCTGGGATCGATCCGGGACGGACTCCTCGCACCGGAGTGCCGGTCCGCGGGGAAGAGCCGGATGCGGCTGGCGCTCATCGCGCCCTTCTCCTTCGACGCCTGCTGGGACGAGATCGCGGGCATGCTCGCCGGTCACGAACTGCACCTGATCAGCGATGAGGTCCGGCATGACGCCGACCTGCTCAAGGACTACGTCGTCGAGCAGCGCATCGACTTCCTGAACACGACGCCGACGCTCGCCCAGTACCTGGTGAACGCGGGCCTGTTGGACGATCCCCGGCACCGCCCCGCCATCGTGTCAACCGGTGGCGAAGCGATAGGCGAATCGCTGTGGAACAGGCTGGCCCGATCGGAGACGTCGGGCTACAACTACTACGGCCCGACGGAGACGACCGTCAACGCGACCAGCGCCCGGATCACCGAGCGGGACGTCCCGTCGATGGGTGGTCCGGTGGCGGGTACTCGGCTGTTTGTTC
>NZ_QPFC01001041.1:0-3646 GCF_003427465.1 Nocardiopsis sp. TNDT3
CCCCGCCGCCGTCCCCCCGTCAGTCGGCCCCGGACACCTCCACCGGGGCGTGACCGCGCTCGGTCCGCCACCAGCGGCCCACCCCGACCTCGCGCAGGAACGCGTGGTCGTGGCTGGCCACCAGCAGGGCACCCCGGTAGTCCGCGAGGGCCTCGGCCAGCTGCCGCTGGCTGTCCAGGTCGAGGCTGTTGGTGGGCTCGTCCAGCACCAGCAGCCGGGGAGGCTCGTCCGCCAGCAGCAGCCGGGCCAGCGCCACCCGGAACCGCTCGCCGCCGGAGAGGTCGCCCGCCCTCTGGTCCACCCGGTCCCCGCGGATGAGGAAGCGGGCCAGACCGGCCCGCACCCGGTGCGGCGTGGCGGAGGGCGCCGCCGCGCGCACGTTGTCGAGCACGCTCAGGCCGTCGTCCAGCACGTCCAGCCGCTGCGGAAGGTAGCCGATCCGGTCGGCGGCGTGCACCACCTCGGCCTGCGGGTGGCGCCCCCGGCCGACCACGGCCCGCAGCAGGGTGGTCTTGCCGGACCCGTTGGGCCCGACCAGCGCCACCCGTTCGGGCCCGCGCAGGTACAGCCGCCCGCCGCCCGGAGTGCCCAGCTCCAGGACGCCGTGTCCGGCCGGGACCCCGGTGCCGGGCAGGGCGACGCGGATGGCGTCGTCGTCGCGGACGGCGTCCTCCGCCCGGCCCAGCTCCTCCCTGGCCCCGACCAGCTTGGCCTCCTGCATGACGCGGTGCTTGCCCGCCGCCACCTGGGCGTCGCGCTTGCGCTGCTTCATGACCACGCGGGGCTCGCGCTTGGTGTCGTACATCTTCTTGCCGTAACGCACCCGCCTGGCCAGCTTGACCTGGGCGTCGGCGAGCTGGCGCTTCTCGCGGCGCACGTCGGCCTCGGCCACGCGCACCATGCGCCGGGCCGCCTCCTGCTCGGCGGCGAGCTGCTCGGTGTAGGCGGAGTAGTTGCCGCCCCACACGCGCACCCTCCCTTCCCGGAGTTCGGCGATCTGGTCGACGCGTTCCAGGAGTTCGCGGTCGTGGCTGACCACGACGAGCACCCCCTGCCAGGACGCGACCGCGTCGTGGAGCCGCTCCCGGGCGCGGCGGTCCAGGTTGTTGGTGGGCTCGTCCAGCAGGGTGACGGCGGGGCGGCGCAGCGCCAGCCCCGCGAGCGCGACCAGCACGGCCTCCCCTCCGGAGAGGGTGCCGACGGGGCGGTCCAGCGGGGCGTCCCCCGTCAGGGCGACGCCGAACCGTTCGAGCTGGGCCAGGGCGCGTTCCTCCACGTCCCAGTCCTCGCCGACGGCGGCGAAGTTCGCCTCGGTGGCCTCGCCCGCCTCGATGGCGTGCAGCGCGGTGCGGGCCCGGTCGACGCCCAGCAGTTCGGCGACGGTGCGGCCGGTGTCCAGGGTCAGTCCCTGGTCCAGGTAGCCGACGTCGCCGTCCACGGCCACCGTGCCCGACGCCGGGGTCAGCCGCCCCGCGACGAGGCGGAGCAGGGTGGACTTGCCGCTGCCGTTGCGGCCGACCAGCCCGGTCCGCCCGGTGCCGAAGGCGGCGTCCAGACCGGTCAGGACGGGCGTGCCGTCGGGCCAGGCGAAGGACAGACCCGTGCAGACGACGGAGAAGGCGGAAGACATGCGGACCTCTCGATGGTGGTGGAGAACTGCCGGGGACCCTGGGTGCGGCGGAAGCGGCCCATCGTGATCTCCTCCTTCGAGAGGGCTTGATGCGACTGTTGTCGCGATAAGGAGCATGGCACACGAAGACAGCAAATGCAACTAGAGTTGCGTTATGACCTCTGACACGGGAACCCCGGGCGCCGCCAGACCCGGCGGCCGCACCGCGCGCAACACCGCCGCCGTACTCCAGGCCACCCTCGACGAGCTGGGCGAACACGGCTACGCAGGACTCACCGCCGAACGCGTCGCCACCCGCTCCGGCGTGCACAAGGCCACCGTCTACCGCCGCTGGGGAGGAGTGGACGGACTCCTGTCCGCGGCGCTGGAGTGGTCCACCAACCGCGACTGGGCACCCGAGCGCACCGGCTCCCTGCGCACCGACCTGCGGGCCCTCAACGCGACCGTGCTGCACGGCTTCACCGAGGCCCCCGAGGGCGCGATGTCCGCGGCCTCCATCGCGGCCGCCTTCGCCTCCCCGCGCGTGGCCGGGGCACTGCGCGTGTTCATGGCCGACCGCCACGCGCGCGCCGCCGTCCTGGTGACCGAGGCCGTCGCCCGGGGCGAGGCCCCCGAGGGCACCGACGCCGAGGAGGTGGTGCGCTCGGCGATCGCACCGGTCTACTACCGCCTCTTCGTCAGCCGCGAACCCGTCACGTCCGCCGACCTGGACCTGGCCGCCCTGGTCACCGCCGAGGCCGCCGCCCGGGGCGCCTTCGTCCGCAGGTCCTGAACCCGGCGCCGCCCCAGCGCCCCGGACCGAACGCGGGAGAGCCCGCCGCCCGGGGCGCCTTCCGCATGCCCTGAACCCGGCCCGGACGCGGAATCGCCGAGGCGGGCCCGGTGTCCGGCCCAGGCGGGTAGGAAAGCACGGCACCGCCCGCGGACCCCCTGCTCCCCCGGGCACCGCGCCTCCTCTTGCACACCGTTCCCGTACGCCGTACTGTACGGCTTACGGAAACCAGGATCCCCCACTGGACGGATGGAGAGCCATGACCTTCCTCGTCGCCGGAGCCACCGGCAACGTCGGCCGCCACGTCGTCGGGCAGCTGCTCGGCGCCGGACACCCCGTACGCGCGCTGACCCGCTCCCCCGACCGGGCCCGCCTGCCCGAGGGCGCGCAGGTCGTCGGCGGCGACCTCACCGACCCGGACGGCCTCGCCCCGCACCTCGAAGGGGTCACGGGTCTGCACCTGATCACCTTCGGCGGGGACGACTACAGCCCCCTCACCTCGGCGCCGCGCCTGGTCGAACTCGCCGAGAAGGCGGGCGTGCGCAGGGTGTCGGTGCTGTGCGACTTCTACCCGGGACCTGTGGAGGAGGCCCTGGCCGCGAGCGGCCTGGCCTGGACCCTGCTCCAGCCGGTCGAGTTCATGGCCAACACCCTGGAATGGGCCGGCTCCGTGCGCGCGGAGGGCGTGGTCCGCGAGGCGCGCACCGCGCCCAGCGCCCTGGTCCACGAGGCCGACATCGCCTCCGTCGCGGTCACCGCCCTCACCGGGGACGGTCACGGCGGCCGCGCCTACCCCCTCACCGGCCCCGAGGCGCTGACCCCGGCGGAGCGGGTGGCCGTGCTCTCGCGCGGGATCGGCCGCGAGGTCGGACTGGTCCGCCTCACCCTGGAGGAGGAGGCCGAGCGGCTGCGCGCCCTGGGCCACGACGAGGAGTACGTGGCCTTCGGCCTCCAGCTGGCCACCGACCCGCCCGAGGTCGGCACCAGGGTCCAGGACACCGTCGAGCGGGTCACGGGCAGGCCCGCGCGCACCTTCGCCGAGTGGGTCGGGGAGAACGCGGACGCCTTCCGCCCGCGGTCCTGACCGCGGGACGACGGTCTCGGTGACATTCCCAGCGGGCACCTTCCGCCCACGGGCTTGACCGGGCGGGGCCCTTGACGGGTCCGGCAGCTCGGGCGGACGCCTTTCGCCCGCGGGACCGACCCGCGGACCGCCGCGTCCGGCCGGGCCCCCGGCCGGACGC
>NZ_QPFC01001042.1:0-13218 GCF_003427465.1 Nocardiopsis sp. TNDT3
GACGCGCACGGACGCGCACCACCGTAACGGATCGAAGGTCACTCTCGGGTGCCGGGGCGGTCAACGCCCCGACACGGATCCCCCCGCGCGGGCCTCCCGGCGCGCGGCGCCCGCGGGATCACCGCTGCGCGGTGCCGCCCTCGGCCACGGTGGTGTTGCGCCCGTGGTTGATCACCTCGGGCTCGCCGGAGGCGAAGGAGATCCTGTTGTCCACGCCGACCAGCACGATCTTGTCCGCCGAGCCCACGTCGACGGTGGACCCGCGACCGGTGGCGCGCACCAGCCCGCAGTCTCCGTGCAGCACGACGACGGCGTCGTCCGCGGTGACCACGACCTCGCGCTCCCCGCAGTCCTCGCTCACCTCGGCGCCGTCGTCGACGACGATGAGCACGTCCTCGGTGCTGACGTTGTGCTTGGGCATGTCGGGCTCGCCCCCGTCGGAGGCGCCCTCGGTGCCCGGGGCGCCGTTGGGCGGCTCGACGTCCTCGTGCCCGAAGGCCAGACCACAGCCGGGAAGGAGGCCGGTGATCAGCAGGCCGCCACCCGCGGCCACGAGAAGCCGAACTCTCATGTTCTCCCCCACAACCGGATAACCGGCAATTGCGACATACGGCTTGCGCGAAGCCAAGAGTATGTCACGCGGAGGTAACTGTGCGACCTCACCGTTCTCAAAAAGTTTCTGTTTCGAGATGTGAGTGCCGCCCCGATCCCGGTGTTCCCAGAGCTGGAAACGTTAATCCACAGGCACTCGCGTCACTTCACCCCGGCCGCGTCCATGCCGCGGAGCTCACGTTTGAGTTCGCCGATCTCGTCGCGCAACCGGGCCGCCAGCTCGAACTGGAGGTCGGTGGCCGCCTGGTGCATCTGCTCGCTCAGCTGCTCGATGAGCCCGGCCAGCTCCGCGCGCGGCATGGCGGACACGTCCGCCGAACGCTCGCCCAGCGCGGGCACCGGCGCCCGGCCGCCCCTGCCCCCCGAACTGCGGTACCCGGTGGCCATGAGCTCCTCGGTGTCCACGTCCTCGCGGTTGAGCGTGTCCAGGATGTCGGCGATCTGCTTGCGCAGCGGCGTGGGGTCGATCCCGTGCTCGGCGTTGTAGGCCAGCTGCTTGTCCCGGCGCCGGTTGGTCTCGTCGATGGCCGCCCGCATGGAGTCGGTGACGTTGTCGGCGTACATGTGCACCTGGCCCGCGACGTTGCGCGCCGCGCGCCCGATCGTCTGGATCAGCGAGGTCTCCGAGCGCAGGAAGCCCTCCTTGTCCGCGTCCAGGATCGCCACCAGCGACACCTCGGGCAGGTCCAGGCCCTCGCGCAGCAGGTTGATGCCCACCAGCACGTCGAACTCGCCCACCCGCAGCTCGCGCAGCAGCTCCACGCGGCGCAGCGTGTCCACCTCGCTGTGCAGGTAGCGCACCCGGATGCCGAGTTCGGTGAAGTAGTCGGTGAGGTCCTCGGACATCTTCTTGGTGAGCGTGGTGACCAGTACCCGCTCGTCGCGCTCGGCGCGCACCCGGATCTCGTGGACCAGGTCGTCGATCTGCCCGTCGGTCGGCTTGACCAGCACCTCGGGGTCCACCAGCCCGGTGGGACGGATGACCTGCTCGACCACCTCCCCGCCGCCCTGGCGCAGCTCGTAACGGCCCGGCGTCGCCGACAGGTAGACGCTCTGCCCGATGCGCTCGGTGAACTCCTCCCACTTCAGCGGCCGGTTGTCCAGCGCCGAGGGGAGCCGGAACCCGTGCTCGACCAGGGTGCGCTTGCGCGCGGCGTCGCCCTCGTACATCGCGCCGATCTGCGGGACGGTCACGTGGGACTCGTCCAGCACCAGCAGGAAGTCCTCGGGGAAGTAGTCCAGGAGCGTGTTGGGCGGGCTGCCCGGCTCACGGCCGTCGAAGTGCCGGGAGTAGTTCTCGATGCCCGAGCAGGTGCCCAGCTGGCGCATCATCTCCAGGTCGTGGGTGGTGCGCATGCGCAGGCGCTGCGCCTCCAGCAGCTTGCCCTGGGCCTCCAGCTCGGCCAGCCGCTCGCCCAGTTCCGCCTCGATGGTGGCGATCGCCCGCTCGGTGCGCTCCTCGCCGGCCACGTAGTGCGAGGCGGGGAAGATGAACATCTCCCGGCTCTCGCCCAGCACCTCGCCGGTGAGCGGGTGCAGGGTCAGCAGGCGCTCGACCTCGTCACCGAACATCTCGATGCGGATCGCCAGCTCCTCGTAGACCGGGATGATCTCGATGGTGTCGCCCCGCACCCGGAACGTGCCTCGCGTGAACGCGGTGTCGTTGCGGGAGTACTGCATCTCCACCAGGCGGCGCAGCAGGTCGTCGCGGTCGACCTCCATGCCCACCGCCAGCTGCGCCATCCGGTCCACGTACTCCTGCGGGGTGCCCAGACCGTAGATGCACGAGACCGAGGCGACCACGATCGTGTCCCGGCGCGTGAGCAGCGAGTTGGTGGCCGAGTGGCGCAGCCGCTCGACCTCGTCGTTGATGGAGGAGTCCTTCTCGATGAAGGTGTCGCTCTGCGGGACGTAGGCCTCGGGCTGGTAGTAGTCGTAGTACGACACGAAGTACTCGACGGCGTTGTTGGGCAGCATCTGGCGCAGCTCGTTGGCGAACTGCGCCGCCAGGGTCTTGTTGGGCTGCATCACCAGGGTGGGCCGCTGGAGCTGCTCCACCGTCCACGCCACGGTCGCCGTCTTGCCGGTGCCGGTCGCGCCGAGCAGCACCGTGTGCGGCTCCCCGTCCCGCACCCTCCTGCTGATCTCGGCGATCGCGCCCGGCTGGTCCCCCGCCGGGGTCATCTCCGAGATCACCTCGAAGGGCGCCTCGCTGCGTTTGATGTCGCTGACCGGTCGCACGTCGCCTCTTCTCCCGTCGAAGGCGGGCCGCCCCCGCTGCCCGCGTGTCCCTCACCCCTAACGCTACAGAGCCCCTAGGACATCCCTTCCCGGCCGAGGGCGCGGAGTTACCATCGAGACCAGCGCTCTGCGTCCGAAGCGAGGTGGCAGCCGTGTCACACCCCTCCAGACCGACCTTCGACCCGGGCCTCCCCCCACGCGCGGTCGCGCGTATGAAGGCCCATCCCGAGAGACTGCTCCCGGCCGCGGCCCGTCCTCGGCGCGTGCCCACCTGGCGCCAGGGCGCCGCGGTCACGGCCGCGGGGTGCACCACCCTGGCCGCCGTCGCCCTGCTCTCCCCGGCCGCGGTAGCCGTCCTGGTGGCGCTGCTCTGTCTGGGGACGACCGCGGCCGTCCTCGGCCTGGCCTCGCTCAGGGGCTCCTTCACCGACGACTGGGCCGACCTGGTCATGCACGCCTTCTGGGCCCTGCCCGCCTCCACCGTGGGCGTCCTGGGCGCCCGGATGCTGCTCGACCAGGCGCTCGGGCCGGTCGGCGCCGCCGTCCCCGGCGACCCCGCGACCGCCGCCCTCTACCTGGCCGCCGCCGCGGGCGGCGCCGGGGCCATCCTGCGGCCCGGCATGGTAGCCCGCCTGGCCTCGGAGTACGCCGACCGGTACGTGCTGCCCCAGGACTTCGGCCGCACCCACGGCTACGCCTCCCGCACCGAGGAGCCCGAGGCCCACCTGTTCGCCGCACTCCAGCAGGCCACCGACCGGGTGGAGGAGGGCGTGCGGGTGCTCGGCGACTCCTTCGACGCCGCCCAGACCCTGCCGCTGCTGCGCGAGGAGGAGTGGAAGCTGGCCCAGGAGCTGCTGAGGCTGCGCTCCCTGCGCAGGGAACTGCTGGTGCGCAGGCGCGAGGCCGTGTCCGAACAGGTCACCCGGGCCCTGCAACCGCAGGAGGAGGCGGTGGCCCGCGCCACCGAGGCGCTCGACGGACGGGTCGGGGTGCTGACCGGTTACGGCGACCGGGTGCACGCGGCGGTGACCGCGCACCGCGAGTGGGAGCAGTGCCAGGAGATCGCCGACCGCGCCGGGGACTACGCCGACCTGGCCCTGTTCTCCGCGCAGGAGCGGGTGCGCCCCCAGGAGATCGACGACAGCCTCCTCAGTGTGGAGGCCGCGCACTCGGTCCGCGAGGAGCTGGTGCGCGAGGCCGTGGCCGCCGGGTCGTCCCTGTCCGAGGTCCTGCACCGCGACCGCGGACGGGAGTGACGGGCGATGCGGCGCCAGGCCGACGGGACCGCGTCGCAGGCGGCCCCGGGCCGATCCGCCGACGCGCGGGCCGGGCGGCGCGGGGACCCGCCGGGCAGGCCGTGGAGGTGGTCGGGGGTGGACGCCGCCGGTCCTCCGGCGGGGTCGGCGAGGGCGCGTTACCGGGCGCGTTCGAGGAGTTCGCGCCAGAGTCCGGCCACCCGCTCCGTCAGCTCCTCGCGGGTGCCGGAGTTGTCCACCACCAGGTCGGCGGCGGCCAGGCGGGTGTCCCGGTCGGCCTGCGCGCGGATGCGGGCCTCCACCTGCTCGCGCGGCATGCCGCGGTTGGCCGTGACCCGCTCCACCCGCACCGCGTCGGGGGCGTCCACCACGACCACCAGGTCGTAGAGCGGTCCCAGGCCGTTCTCCACCAGCAGCGGGACGTCGTAGACCACCACCTCCACGCCGGAGGCCACGGCCTCCTCCATGAGCTGGGCGCTGCGCTCGCCCACCAGGGGGTGCACGATGGCGTTGAGCCTGGTCAGGCTGGCCTCGTCGGCGAAGACGATCTCCCCGAGCCGGGGCCGGTCCAGCCGACCGTCGGGGGTGAGCACCCGATCGCCGAACTCGGCGACGACGGCCTCCAGGCCCGGTGTGCCGGGTTCGACGACCTCCCGGGCGATGGCGTCGGCATCGACCACGGTGGCGCCGTAGGCGGCCAGTTCGGCCGCGACCGCGCTCTTGCCCGAGCCGATCCCGCCGGTGAGTCCCACTGTGAGCATGTGGGAAACCCTAGACGGCCGCCCGCGTCCGCGTCATGGCGCCCCCGCCTACCGCGCGGCCCGGGCGGCGCCGTCCGCGCGCGCTCCGGCCGGGGTGAGCTCCTTGCGCATGTGCACCATGACCAGGTGCTCGGCGACGCGCTCGCGGGAGGTCTCGGCGTACCCCAGGCCGCGGTAGAGGCGCTGCTGACCGGTGTCCTGGGCCCCCGCGGACAGGGTGAGCGCGGCCAGGTCGGGGTGCCGCTCGCGCAGGCGGCCCTCCAGGTCGGCGAGCAGCGCCCGCGCGATCCCCCGGCGGCGCAGGTCGGGCACGACCGCCAGGCGGGAGACCACCGCGCTGGTGCCCATCACCCGCGCCCGCACCGAGCCGACCAGGCGGGTTCCGGCGACCGCCTTGAGCATGAGGGTGTCCTCCTGCCCCAGAAGTCTCTCCACCCTCTCCAGGCTCTCAGTGAGGGCCAGCACGAACGGGTCGCCGAAGGCCTGGGCCTCGTCGACGAACGCCGCGCGCTGGAGGGTGAAGACCTCGCCCGCGTCGGCGGGGGCGGCCGGGTGGATGTCGAACACGTCTCCTCCTGAGGGCCCCTACGTCGGGGGCACGCCACGAGCCTAGCCCCCGGCACCGCCGGCGCCGCGAAACCCGGCCGGGGCCGGGCACGGCGAAGGGCCGCCCCCTCCGGAGAGGGGACGGCCCGAACAGCTTCTCAGCGTGTCCTCGGAGGCTGTTTAGGCCTCGCCACCCGCGAGCTTCTCGCGCAGGGCGGCCAGGGCCTCGTCGGAGGCCAGGGCGCCGCTGGAGGACTCCGAGCCGGACGAGCTGCTGCTCTGTCCGCCACCGGTGTAGTCGTCCTCCTCCGCCGGGGCAGGAGCGTTGGCGGCGTCGGCCTCGGCCGCGCGCGCCTCCTCGACCTGCTTGCGGTGCGCCTCGAACCGGGCCTGGGCCTCGGCGTAGCTGCGCTCCCACTCGTCGCGCTGGGCCTCGAAGCCCTCGAGCCACTCGCCGCTGTCCGCGTCGAAGCCCTCGGGGTACTTGTAGTTGCCCTGCTCGTCGTACTCCGCGGCCATGCCGTAGAGGGTGGGGTCGAAGTCCACCTGGTCCGGCGAGACGCTCTCGTTGGCCTGCTTCAGCGAGAGGCTGATGCGGCGGCGGTCGAGGTCGATGTCGATGATCTTGACGAAGATCTCGGTGCCGACCTGGACGACCTGCTCGGGCACCTCGACGTGGCGCTCGGCCAGCTCGGAGATGTGGACCAGGCCCTCGATGCCCTCCTCGACGCGCACGAACGCACCGAACGGAACCAGCTTGGTGACCTTGCCGGGGACGACCTGGCCGATCTGGTGGGTCCGGGCGAACTGCTGCCACGGGTCTTCCTGGGTCGCCTTGAGCGACAGGGAGACGCGCTCGCGCTCCATGTCCACGTCGAGAACCTCGACGGTGACCTCCTGGCCGACCTCGACGACCTCGCTCGGGTGGTCGATGTGCTTCCAGGACAGCTCGGAGACGTGCACCAGACCGTCGACGCCGCCCAGGTCCACGAACGCACCGAAGTTGACGATCGAGGAGACCACACCCTTGCGGATCTGGCCCTTCTGGAGGGTGTTGAGGAAGGTCTGGCGGACCTCGGACTGGGTCTGCTCCAGCCAGGCGCGGCGGGACAGGACCACGTTGTTGCGGTTCTTGTCCAGCTCGATGATCTTCGCCTCGAGCTCGCGGCCGACGTAGGGCTGCAGGTCGCGCACACGGCGCATCTCGACCAGGGAGGCGGGCAGGAAGCCGCGCAGACCGATGTCGAGGATGAGGCCGCCCTTGACGACCTCGATGACGGTGCCGGTGACGACGCCGTCCTCCTCCTTGATCTTCTCGATCGTGCCCCAGGCGCGCTCGTACTGGGCGCGCTTCTTGGACAGGATCAGGCGGCCTTCCTTGTCCTCCTTCTGGAGGACGAGGGCCTCGACCTGGTCACCGACGGCAACGACCTCGCCGGGGTCGACGTCGTGCTTGATCGAGAGTTCCCGTGAGGGAATCACACCCTCGGTCTTGTAGCCGATGTCGAGCAAGACCTCGTCTCGATCGACCTTCACGATGGTGCCCTCGACAATGTCACCGTCGTTGAAGTACTTGATGGTCTCGTCGATCGCCGCGAGGAAGGCTTCCTCGGACCCGATGTCGTTGACCGCTACCTGGGGTGTCGAGGTGGCCTCGGTGCTGCTCGTCATGTGTGGGTGGACTCCGGATACGGACAGATTCAGAAAGATGGTCACATCGCGGGTTCGAACCCGTCGATCCGTCGTCCGAGGAGCGGAGCCGAGGCGGCGATGAACCGCCTGGACACCAATCGCCAGGTGCAGGGTGTCGACCGGAGCGGCGCGGTCGCGCCGACCCTCACCGGAGACAGCGGACGCACGCAGGAACCCACAACGCTCCCGCCAGAATATGAGACAAGGGCGTCCTGGTCAATCGGAACCCAGGGCAGCCAACCCGGCGTAGGTCGCAATGGCGGCAATTTACCCGAGCATGGCGGTCAAGATCAACTGGGGGGTAGACCCACGTCCGAACGGGGGTTTCGTCCCCGTGGGACGGTCGCGCCGGCGGTCGGGGGCACCGGAGCGAACCCCGGAGGAAAAAGTGCGAAGGGCCGGTTACGGTCAGTCCGTGGGAGGTTTGGAGCGTGACCGTTTGATGGCGCTCCGTTGCTTCTTGGCGTCCAGGCGGCGCTGCTTGGCCCTGCGGCTCGGACGGGTCGCGCGGCGCTCGCGGGCGGGCGGCGCGATCGCCTCCTCCAGCAGGGCGGCCATCCGCTCCCGGGCCTCGGCCCGGTTGCGCGCCTGCGAGCGGTGGGTCTGCACCGTGACCGTGAGCACGTCCCCGACCAGGCGCCCCCGGAGCCGCTCCAGCGCGCGCTGGCGCCGCGTGCCGCCGAGGCCGGGGCAGGCCGCCACGTCCAACGACAGCGACACCCGGGTGTCGGAGGTGTTGACGTGCTGGCCGCCGGGCCCCGAGGAGCGTGAGAAGCGCCACGTGAGGGCGTCGGCGGGGACGGTGACCGGACCCGCGCTCAGCCCCTCGTCGGCCGTGCTCCGTGTCGTCACCGTCCCCCACCCTTCCGTCGTGCGCGGGCCGCGCGCGGCCCCTGTTCAGTGCGCGGCGTCGTGCCAGTTCTGGCCGCTGCCGACCGAGACGGCCAGCGGCACACGCAGATCATAGGCGGAGCTCATCTCGCGCGCCACGATGTTTTCGACCTCCGCGCGCTCGCCGGGAGCGACCTCCACCACGAGTTCGTCGTGCACCTGGAGCAGGACCCGCGAGGTGAGCCCGCCCCCGGTGAGGGCCGCGTCCACCCGGAGCATGGCCACCTTGATGATGTCGGCGGCCGACCCCTGGATCGGCGCGTTGAGCGCCATCCGCTCGGCCATCTCCCGGCGCTGGCGGTTGTCGCTGGTCAGGTCGGGCAGGTAGCGGCGCCGCCCCAGGATGGTCTCGGTGTAGCCGACCCGGCGGGCCTCCTCGACCACGGCGTTGAGGTAGTCGCGCACCCCGCCGAACTCGGCGAAGTAGTCCTCCATGAGGCGCTTGGACTCCTCCGGCGTGATCCCCAGCTGCTGGGAGAGGCCGTAGGCGCTCAGCCCGTAGGCCAGGCCGTAGCTCATGGCCTTGATCCTGGACCGCGCCTCGCCGTCCACCTGCTCGACCTCGACGTCGAAGATCTGCGCGGCCATCTGCGCGTGGAAGTCGTAGCCGCTGTTGAAGGCGTCGATCAGCGCCTGCTCGCCCGACAGGTGCGCCATGATGCGCAGCTCGATCTGGCTGTAGTCGGCGGTGAGCAGCTCCTCGTAGCCCTCCCCCACGACGAACGCGCGGCGGATGCGCCGCCCCACGTCGGTGCGCACGGGGATGTTCTGGAGGTTGGGGTCGGTGGAGCTCAGGCGCCCGGTCGCCGCCACCGTCTGGTTGAAGGTGGTGTGGATGCGGCCGTCGTCGGCGACGGTCTTGATCAGCCCCTCGACCGTGGTGCGCAGCTTGGTCTGGTCGCGGTGGTGGAGAAGGACCGCGGGCAGCTCGTTGTCGGTCTGGGAGGCCAGCCACGCCAGCGCGTCGGCGTCGGTGGTGTAGCCCGTCTTGATCTTCTTGGTCCTGGGCAGGCCCAGGTCCTCGAACAGCACCTGCTGGAGCTGCTTGGGCGAGCCGAGGTTGAACTCGCGGCCCACGATCTCGTGCGCGCGCTCCACCGCGACCCGGCCCGCCGCGGCGAACTCGCCCTGGAGCTCCTCCAGGTAGGGGCGGTCGGCGGCGATCCCCGCGCGTTCCAGGCGCGCCAGCACGTCCACCAGCGGCAGCTCGACCTCGTGCAGCAGGTGGGTGCCGCCGCGCTTGTCGAGTTCGGCGGAGAGCACCCCGGCCAGGTCGCGGGTGGCGCTCGCGCGCACGGCCAGCAGGTGCTGGCGGCCCGAGCCCGCCCCGTCCTCGCCGCCCAGGTCCAGGGTGAGCTGGTCGCCGGAGGAGTCCTCCTCCAGCTCCCGGCCCAGGTACTTGCGGCACAGGTCGGCCAGGTCGAAGCGGCGCTGTCCCGGCTGGACCAGGTAGGCGGCCAGGGCGGTGTCGCTGACCACCCCGCCCAGCTCCCACCCGTGCGCGCCCAGGGCCAGCAGGGCGCCCTTGTACTCGTGCACGGCCTTGGGGCGGCGGGGGTCGGCCAGGAAGTCCGCCAGCGCCTCGGTGTCGGCGGGGTCCAGGGCGGTGGGGTCGACGAACACGGCGTCGCCGGAGGGCACGCTGATCGCCAGCGCGTCCACCCGGCCGGTGCCCTGTCCCCAGGCGCCGTCCAGGGCCAGTCCGGCGGGGGCGGTGGGCGTGAGGGTGTCGGAGGCCGCGTCGTCGGGGGCGGCGTGCGCGGCCAGCCAGGGGGCCAGCTCGCCGGTCCCGGCCACGGTCAGTTCGACGCGGAAGCCCTCGACCGCCTCGGTCCCCGTCTCCCCGGAGCCGTCCTCGGGCAGGCGGACGACGGCGTAGAGGCGCTCGCGCAGGTTGGAGGCGAACTCCAGGTTGTCGAAGAGCGCGTCGATCCCGGTGCGGTCGGCCTCGCCCAGGGCCAGGGCGGTGACCTCCGCGTCCAGCTCCACGTCCGTGGCCAGCCGGTTGAGCCGCTGGTTGCGCAGGACGTCGTCCAGGTGGTCGCGGAAGCTCTGCCCCGCCTTGCCGGTGAGCTCGTCGGCGTGGGCGACCAGCTCGTCCAGGGACCCGTACTTGGTGATCCACTTGGCGGCGGTCTTGGGGCCCACGCCCGGCACGCCGGGCAGGTTGTCGGCCTTCTCCCCCACCAGCGCGGCCAGGTCGCGGTAGCGCTCGGGGGTGACCCCGTACTTGTCCTCGACCGCCGCGGGGTCCATCCGCCGCAGGTCCGACAGGCTCTTGCCCGGGTACAGGACCGTGCAGGAGTCGGTGACCAGCTGGAAGGCGTCGCGGTCGCCGGAGGCGATGAGCACCTCCATCCCGGCCTCGCCGCCCTGGTGGGCCAGGGTGGCGATGACGTCGTCGGCCTCGAACCCCGGGGCGGACAGGTTGGCGACGCCGATCAGCCGCATCAGGTCCTGGGTGAGCGGCACCTGGGAGGGGAACTCCGGCGGGGTGTCGGAGCGGCCGTCCTTGTACTCGGCGTACTCCTCGTGCCGGAAGGTGGGGCCGGACAGGTCCCAGGCCACCGCGACGTGGGTGGGCTCCTCGTCGCGCAGCAGCTTGACCAGCATCGACGCGAAGCCGTACACGGCGTTGGTCGACTGCCCGGTACTCGTGCCGAACTTGTCCACCGGGAGCGCGAAGAACGCGCGGAAGGCCATCGAGTGGCCGTCCAGGAGGAGGAGCCGGGGGCGCCTGCCGCCGTCGCCGCTCCGGGTTGTCTGGTCGGGGGTCTCTCGCTTGGTCACCACAGGTGAATCCTAGGATGCGACGGAGACACTTCGCGGCCATACCGCGAGGGCAGTGACACGACGGCGTGGACTCCGCCCCGGTCCGGCGCGGCCCGGGCCCGGCCGCGGCGGGGCCCCGAGGAGGCGGAGGGCACATGACGACGGACTCCGAGGCGATGCGGCGGATGCTCGGCACGGGCGCGCTCGCGGGCGGCCTGGGCGAGCGCATGGGCATCGAGGTGACGGAGGCGTCCGCCGAGCGCGTGGTGGGCCGGATGCCGGTGGAGGGCAACGTCCAGCCGTTCGGGCTGCTGCACGGCGGCGCGTCGTGCGTGCTGGCCGAGACCCTGGGGTCGATCGGCGCCACGGCCCACGCCTCCCGGTTCGGCAAGGTCGCGGTCGGTATCGAGATCAACGCCACGCACCACCGCTCGGCCACCGAGGGGCACGTGACCGGTGTGGCCACGCCCGTGCACCTGGGCCGGACGCTGGCCACGTGGGACATCACCATCACCGACGACGGGGGCCGGAAGGTGTGCACCTCCCGGCTCACGTGCATGCTGCGCGAACTGCCGGGGGCGTAGTAGCGGGTCCGGCCTCCGGGGAGCGCTCCGGCGCGTCCGCGGTCGTGTCCCGGAGCCGCTGACGGCGGTTCCGGGGCGGGCACTGCGGGCGGGTCCCTCAGGGGTGGCCGTCCCTTCTGCTCGGCGTATAGCGGTCAAGGGTTTTCTCGTTTTAAGGAAGGACCGCTTCACACCCGCGTGTAGTACGCCTGCGGCTTTCCTCCGGCCCGGCCGCCGCCCTTGACGGCCGGGCCGCGTCATGCCTGATCACCGCGACACTTCGCTACCCCCCGAGCACGGAAAGCTGTGATCTGTACAGAGACGAAACGCCGGATGTCAATGATGACTACAGAGCCATAACAGCCTGACGGCGAGTCGGCACCAACGCCCCTTCCGTCCTTTCCGCGCCAGAACTTTCATGATTAAGCTCCGCTAACGCTCCTGATTAAGTCATGCCACACATCACGGACATTCAGGACGCGCATGCTCATGGCACGGCTGCCCCGCGCAGCACGTGCTTCGCCGGTTGAACGGAGTGACCACGATCATGGCTAGCAAGAAGGTCCTAGGCCTCACTGCCGCAACCGCGGCCCTCGTCCTCGGCCTGACCGCGTGTGGCAGCGACGGGGGAGAGGGAGGCGGCGGCGGTGAGGGCGGTGAAGAGTTCACCTACGGCATCCTCTACCCGCAGACCGGCAACCTCGCCTTCCTCGGCCCGCCCCAGATCACGGCCGCCGAGTACGCGATCTCCGAGATCAACGCCGCGGGCGGCATCCTCGGCACCGAGGTCCCCGCCATCGTCGAGGGCGACGAGGCGGGCGACAACGCCCAGGCCAACGAGGCCGCCAACAACCTCGTCTCCGACCAGGTGAACGCCGTCATCGGCGCCGCGGCCTCCGGCATGACCCAGGCGACCTACGACACCATCACCGGTGCCGAGATCGTCCAGTGCTCGGGCTCCAACACCGCCGCCGAGCTGAGCGAGATCGAGGACAACGGCTACTACTTCCGCACCGCGCCGAGCGACCTGCTCTCCGCGGTCGTGATGGCCCGCACGATGGTCGAGAACGGCAACCAGAACATCGCCATCGTCGCGCGCGCCGACGACTACGGCGGCGGCTACGCGGGCGCCCTCCAGACGGAGCTGGAGAACCTGGGCGCCCAGGTCGTGGTCAACGAGACCTACGACCCGCTGGCCACCACCTTCGACTCGGTCGTCAACAGCGTCACCACCGAGGAGCCGGACGCCGTCGCGCTCATCGCCTTCGAGGAGGGCGCGCAGGTCATCGCCCAGCTCCTGGAGGGCGGCACCGAGGGCGAGCAGCTCTACGTCACCGACGGCCTCAACGACCCGAACCTGGGCGAGACCGTCAGCGCCGACAGCCCCGAGAGCGTCACCGGCATCACCGGTATCGCCCCGAGCGCGGACAACCCCGAGTTCACCGAGGGCCTGACCAGCTTCAACGAGGAGCTGGAGGTCTTCCAGTTCGCCCCGCAGGTCTACGACTGCGTCACCGTGATCGCCCTGGCCGCCGAGGCCGCGGGCAGCGTGAACCCGTCCGAGTACGTCGCCGAGCTGCCCAACGTCAGCCGTCCCGAGGGCACCGAGTGCGGCACCTTCGAGGAGTGCCGCGACCTGCTGGCCGACGGTGAGGAGATCAACTACCAGGGCGTCAGCGGCAACATCGACTTCAACGACAACGGCGACCCGACCGCCGCCACCTTCGAGATCTTCCACTACGGGGAGGACGGCCACGAGATCCTGGCCTACGAGGAGCACTCCCTGGAGGAGTAGCGGCAACGGCTCGTGGCGGCCCCGCCGCACACGGCCCGGTCCCTGACGACACACGCGAAGCGGCGCCCCGGGAGCGGGTTCTCCCGGGG
>NZ_QPFC01001043.1:0-1455 GCF_003427465.1 Nocardiopsis sp. TNDT3
CCGCCGTCTCCCGGCGCGGACGGCCGCCGCGGGTCAGGCCGCGTCCGCGGCCCTCCGGATCTCGGGCAGGTCGATCCGGCCCATCTTGAGCATGGCCTGCATGGCGCGTCCGGCCCGGCCGGGATCGGGGTCGGCCAGCAGGTCGTCCAGCTCGGCCGGGAAGACCTGCCAGGAGAAGCCGAAGCGGTCCTTGAGCCAGCCGCACTGGCCCTCCTCGCCGCCCTCGCCGAGCTTCGCCCAGTAGTGGTCGGACTCCTCCTGGCTGTCGCAGATCACCTGGAGGGAGACCGCCTCCGAGAAGGTGAACTCCGGGCCCCCGTTGAGCGCGGTGATCTGCTGGCCGTCGATCTCGAAGTCCACGGTCAGCACCATGTCGGCGGGCCGGGGCCCGTCGGGGCCGAAGTGCCGGACCCGCAGGATGCGCGAGTTGTCGAACAGGCCCACGTAGAAGCGGGCCGCCTCCTCGGCGCGGGTGTCGAACCACAGGCAGGGGGTGATCTTGTTGAGCCGTGTCATGGTCTGGTCCTCTCGGTGTGCGGCGCGGCCCTGCGCGCGTCCGCCCTATCCGTGATGACGCGTCCGGGCGGCGGAACTCATCGGCCCGGGCGGGGTTTTTCCCAGGAGTTTCGCCCCTCTCGCCCGTTCCGTGGCCGGTCGCCTCCGCGGCCCCGGGAGGCACCCCTCCGAACAGGGCACCCCACCCCTTGTCTCATATGGCGAGAATGGAATCTCATTCAAAGAGATATCGGTGTAGGGTCCCAGGTGTTCGCTCCCGCCTGCGACCCATGAGAGGGCGTTCCGATGACGCGCTACACCCACGGCCAGCACCCCACGGTCACCGACTCCTACCGCTGGCGCAACGCGGAGAACTCCGCCGCCTACGCCCTGGACCGGATGGTCCCCGGCCGCTCGCTGCTGGACGTGGGCTGCGGCCCGGGCAGCATCACCGCCGACCTCGCCCGCAGGGTCGCCCCCGGGCGGGTCACCGCCGTGGACGCCTCGGCCGAGGCCGTCGAACTGGCCCGCGCCAGCGCGCGGGAGGCCGGAGCGGACAACATCGAGTTCCGGGTCGGCGACGTCCACGACCTGGACCTGCCCGACGACGCCTTCGACGTCGTCCACGCCCACCAGGTCCTCCAGCACGTGGCCGACCCGGTCCGGGCCCTGGCCGAGATGCGCCGCGTGGCCAGGCCGGGCGGGGTCGTGGCCGCCTGCGACAGCGATTATTCAGGGATGTACTGGTACCCGCGCCTGCCCGAGCTGGACGCGTGGATGGACCTGTACCAGCGCGTCGCGCGCGCCAACGGCGGCGAGCCCGACGCGGGGCGGCGCATGGCCTCCTGGGCCCGCGAGGCCGGGTTCGAGGACGTCACCTACGTGGCCGAGGTGTGGAACCACTCCTCCCCCGAGCGCCGCGCCTGGTGGGGCGGCATGTGGTCCCGGCGCATCCTGGAG
>NZ_QPFC01001044.1:0-3772 GCF_003427465.1 Nocardiopsis sp. TNDT3
GGGCGGGCTCCCCAGCCCGCCCCACACGGGGGTTCTCCCGTGCCGGGAAGCCGCGGCCACCGGGACCGGGACCTCCCGGCCCTGACTCCGGGACCGGAGCCGCCCGAGCCCGCGTCCGGGGGGACCGGGAGACCCGCCTCCGGCGCTACTGCTGGGTGAGGGAGTTGACCAGGACCCCGCCCAGGGCGCCGTGGGCGCGCTTGGTGGCGGGGCGCAGGGCGCCCACGTCGATCCTGGTGTAGGACGAGCCCAGGTGGTCGTCCCAGGGGATGCGGACGATGGCGCGGCACCGGCCGCGGGCCACCCGCTCGGCGGCGTCCACATCCTGGAGGCTGCGCTTGCTGACCCCGTTGACCACGAGCACGGACCTGGCGCGCAGGGCGCCGTAGCCGTTGCCGTCCAGCCAGTCGAAGGTCATGGAGACCGCGCGCTCGGCGTCGGCGTTGGCCGGGGCGACCAGCACCAGCCCGTCGGCGACCGGCAGGGCCCGAGCCACGCCCGTGGCCGCCGGGTCCAGCAGGGTGACGCCGTAGAACCCGCCGAGCAGCGAGGCCAGCTGACCGTAGTCGCGGTCGTCCAGGGTCTGCACGTAGGGGTCGTCCAGGGTCTGCACGACCTCCAGGCCGGTCGCGGTCCGGCTGGTGTAGCCGCTCATCCGGGAGTAGTCCTGGATCGCCTCGGCGTTGGCCAGCAGCCCGGTGAGGGTCTCGGGCGTCTGTGCGCCGACGCGGCGGGAGAGGCCGTTGGGTCCGGGGTTGACGTCGACGGCCACGACGAGGTCGTCGCGGTGCGCGGCCAGGGTGTGGCCGATCATCAGTGCGGTGACGGTCTGCCCGGCGCCGCCGGTGCAGCCCAGCACGACGAGGCTGCGCGGACCGTCCAGCGGGGTGCGCAGGCGCTCGATGTCGCTGGGCGGCAGGTCGGAGCGCACGGGGGCCGCCCCGCCGGTGACGACCTTGGCCAGGCGCCGCCAGCCCCGGGTGCCGCCGGAGTCGCTGGCGGCGGGCTCCTCGGCCCGTCGTCGGGGTTCGGGCTCCTCGGTCCGGTGGGCGGGGACGCCGTTGGGGGTGTCGCCCAGGCGCTCCTGTTCGCCGGTGCCGTGGTCGAGTTCCAGCGCGGTCCCGGGTTCGCGCGCGGGCGGCTCGGGCTCCTCTCCGGGCGCGGGCTGGCCGAAGAGCTGGCCGAGCCTGCGCGCGTTCTGCGCCACCCGGTGGAAGACGCCGTCGTGCGGGTCCTCGGACTCCCGCGGCTCCTCGGCGGGGTGCTCCTGACCGGCGGTCGGGGTGGGACGGTCCGTGAGTGCCCCGTCCTCGGTCCGCCCGGTGTCCTGGACGGCCGGCGGGGAGGTCCGCTCCTCCTCGGTGGAGGTCTCCTCCTGCGCGAGGGCGTCGGCCATGCTGGGGTTGGCCCTCGGGTCGCGTGCGGCGCCGTTGCGGTCCTCCCGCGCCCCGGAGGCGGCGCGGGCGGTCCCGGCACCCTGGTGCCCGCTCCGGCGGCCGGCGGCCGGGTCGGGCTTGGCGGAGGTGTCCGTGTCCCGGCTCGCGGAGTCGGCGGTGCCGGTGGCGCGCATGCTCCAACGGGCGCGGAAGGACGCGTCGCCGCGGTCGGCTCCGGCGGAACCGGAGGCCGCGGGTGCCGCTGCGCCGTCGGAGCCCCGGGCCTCGCCGGGGTCCCGCTCGTCCCGGCGCACGTTCTGCCGGCGGCGGGCCAGGGCCTCGGCCTCGGCCCTCTCCAGGTCGGAGGCGGTGCGTCGGCGGACCTGGTCGGTGCCCGGGTCCACGCGGACGTTGCCGTCCCCGCGCCCGTGGTCGTCCCGGACCTCGACGAAGCTGACGAGTTCGCCGGTTCCGTGGTCGAGCTGGGTGGGCGGCTTGGGCTCGTCGGCCGGGGCCCGCCCGGCCGGGGCGGCCTCACCGGCCACCTCGCCGGCGGTGGTCTCGGGGGCGTCCCCGGATGCGGCCGGGACGGCGTTCTCCTCGCGCAGCTCGTTGGCGGGGATGAGGGGGTTGCCCCGGTCACCCACCTTGGGCTGGTCGGGGTGGCGCTTCCTGCCGTCCTCGAACCACCGCGAGGGGTCCTTGGCGTCGCGCTCCTGTGTGGGAACGGCGTCGGCGAACTTCGGGCGCGGCGGCGCCGGGGTGTCGGCGGTGATGAGGTGGTTGTCGAGCACGGACATGTGCTCGTTCCACTCGGGGCCGCGGTCCTGGGACTCCTCGCGCGGCGTCCCGGGCATGGCGTCCTGCTCGCCGGTGCCGTGGTCGAGTTCCAGGACGGGCTTGTGGGGAGAGCGTTCGGCCGCGGGTGCCACGGGCACGGCGGTGTCCGGAGTGACCCGGGTGTCGGGGGTGTCCGGAGTGGTCGTGTCGTCCGGGGCGGTCGTGCCCTGAGCCGCCGCGTCCACAGCGGGACGGGCGTCCACGCCGCGGGGAGCGGTCCGCGCGGCGGCGGTCTCGGGGCTGGTGGTGTCCCCGTTCCCGGCGGTGTCCTCGGGAAGAACGGTGTCGCCGCGCCCCGTGGCGGGCCGGTGCTCGACGGTCTCCTCTGCCCCGGTGGGGCTCCCGTTCCCGGTGACGTCCCCGGGCCCGGCGGTGCTCGCACGCCCGTCCGTGTCCCCGTGTCCGCTGGTGGCCTCGTGCCCCGTGGCGGACCGGTACCCGACGTCCCCGGGCCCGGCGGTGTCCCCGTGTCCGGCGAGGCCGCGCTGCGGGACGGTCTCCTCGTCTCCCGTGACGGACCCGCGCTGGGCGTCCTCGGAGCCGGTGGTGCTCCGGCGGGGGGCGACCGAGGGGCCCTCCGGTCCGGAGGCGGACCCGCGCCCGGAGGCCTCGGCGTCCCGCGTACCCGTGCCGGGAACGGCCTCCGCGGAGACTCCGGACCCGTCCCGTGCCGTGTCCTGTTCCGCACGCGCCACAGGACGAGCGGTCTCCGCCGCCCCGTCCGCGTCCGTGGTCCCGGGCGCACCGGTCGCACTCGCGGTGTCCTCGGCCCCGACCGGGTCCTCCCGGCGTTCGGTGCGCGCGGGCGCGTCTGCGTCCTCGGTCGCGCGGGCCTCCTCCTGCGGCGTCGCGGAGGAGGGCGGCAGCCAGGGCAGGGCACCGGCCTCGGCCGGGGGGCGGCCGGTGGCGGCCGCGTAACGGGCGGCGTAGTCCGACAGGTCGCCGTAGCCGGCCGCGGGCTCGGCCTTCTTCTCCAGTTCCCAGGGGGCGGCGTGGGGGCGCCCCCTGCGGCGGGGCGGCTCCGGCTCCTCGCCGGTGCCGGGAAGCCCCTGCCCCCGGGCGCGGGAGGTCGGCAGCTCCCTCGGGCCGCGCTCCCGCACGCGCTCGGTGCGGCGCTGTTCCTCCAGGTCCTTGGCAACCCTGAGGCCCTGCGTACGGCCGCGCAGGCGCCGGGCCGCGGCGGTCTCCTCCTCGTCGGAGCCGGAGACGCGCCGCTCGTCCACCGCGTCGACCACCTCCCCCCGGCTCATGGCCGCGGTGTCGCCGACGCTGTAGGCGCTCTTGGAGGTCAGGCCGAGGGGGGTCTCGCCGGAGGAGGCGCGCAGGCGGGAGAACCACTCGTCGCTGTCGCGCTGCTCCTCGCCCTCGGTCTCGTAGATCCTCTCCCGCGCGAAGCCGTCCTCGGGGTCCTCAGCGGTGTCCGCCTCGGGCCCGCAGGGTTCCTCCTCCCGGGGTTCCCGTGGTGCGGACCCCAGGGCGAAGCCGAAGTAGTTGAGCACGCGGCGGCCGACTCCGCGCCGGGGCCCGTCGGGCGCTCCACCGCCCCCTTCGGAGGC
>NZ_QPFC01001045.1:0-1364 GCF_003427465.1 Nocardiopsis sp. TNDT3
GGGTTCGGTGGTCCGCCCGTTCTCGTGACAGGGCCGCCAGGCCACGTCCTGGCCGAGGAAGGGGTCGTCGGCGGGAGGAGAGCAGGCGGCGGCCAGCACCACCGCCATGAGCCCACCGAACCCGGGGGCACCCACCCCGCACCGCACCGCCGACTCCGTTCACGCGTCCCGGCCCGCCTGCCCTCCCATCCTGCCCGGCGAGGGTGCCCGCAACCTCCGGGACGGGTCCGCCGACGTGCAAAAAGACGGTCAGGCCGAGCGCCCGGGGCGGCGCCGGCGGGTCAGAGCAGGCTGACGTCGGTGTCGAGCAGCGCGGGCAGGTCGTCGGGGGAGGCGATGGCCACGAGGGGGCGCAGGGGGTCGCCGAACGCGATCCGCCCGGACCCGCCCTGCGGTGACGGGTCGGCGTGGGCGATCCAGTCCACGAGTTCGACCGCGCGGCTGACGTCGCCTCCCGGCCGGGTCAGGGCGACCACCGTTCCCGCCACGTCGCAGCGGGTGCCGAGGTGGGCGGTGGCGGCGAACACGCTCTGCGCCCACGCGCCCCGGCCCACCTCGCGCGCCTCCCCGCCGGGGTCGCGGCGCCGCCGCCAGCCGGGCGCGGTCAGGCCCACCGCGCGGTCGTCGAAGGTGAGCACCAGGCTGGGCCGCTCCTGCGCGGTCAGGCACTCCTCGGGGTCGGTGAGGGAGGCGTCCATCCACACCCGGACCGGACCGCTGGCCGCGCGCACGAGGGCGGCGCGGGCGGCGTCGAGCAGGACGGTGTCCACCTGGGTGCGGGCCGCGCGGCAGGCGTTGCCGGTCAGGGAGCCGTCCCCGTCCCCCGCTCCGGTGCCGGGCAGCGGCGTGTACCCGGGCAGGACCAGGTGCCAGTCGACGCTGGCGCGGCCCCGCAGGGGCAGTTCGCCGTGGGTCAGGCAGACCACGGTCCGCCTGCGCGCCAGCTGGTAGGTGGCGCAGGCGCCCGTGCGGCGGGCGGCCAGGGCCAGTCCCAGGCTCATCGCCTTGGTGCCGGTCGTGATGTCGGCGACGACCGGGGGCGGCGGGTCGGCCCCCTGTTCGCGGACGATCCAGCCCTGGGCGACGGCGGCGACCGCGTCGGCGTCGGAGCCGTCCACGGGGTCGGGGGTGAAGCGGACCCGGTCGCGGTACCCGGCCTCCCTGAGCAGGGCGGCGTCGGCGGAGGGGGCTCCGGGGTGCTCGACGGCGTACAGGGTCCGGGCGGCGGACTCGCGCATCCGGTCGCGCACGCTCTGCCTGGAGGGCAGGACCAGGGTGCGGGCCGGCCGGTGGGCGTGCACCGCGGTGAGGGTGCCCAGGCGGCTGCCGCCCAGGGAGGTGACCAGGACGGGTCCGTCCTTCGG
>NZ_QPFC01001046.1:0-9885 GCF_003427465.1 Nocardiopsis sp. TNDT3
CCCCCGTCCCACACCAGGTCC
The DNA here is from genome assembly GCF_003427465.1 of Nocardiopsis sp. TNDT3. NCBI lineage: Bacteria > Bacillati > Actinomycetota > Actinomycetes > Streptosporangiales > Nocardiopsidaceae > Nocardiopsis > Nocardiopsis sp. TNDT3. The sequence continues at coordinate 22 of NZ_QPFC01001046.1, forward strand.
TGACCCGCGCCCCTACCCCCTTCAGGGAGCGCGGCGCTCATCTCACCACGGAGGATTCCGATGACTGGCCCCCCACGAGCACCGCTGGCCCCAGCGGTTCTCATCCTGAGCCTGATGCTGACGGGTTGTTGGAGCGGTCCCGCCGACGTGCCGCTCGACAACGACTGCGACTCCCGCCTCGGCGAGGTCCTACCGGACTCGGGCAACACCGACGAGGTCACCGCGGAACTCGTCTTCATGATCGACACCAGCGCCTCGATGGCCAACGGCGCGGGCGAGATGCCCGACTTCTCGTCCTCCGTGGCCGAGATCGTCGAGCACGACGACTTCTACGGTACGAACGGAGATCGACTCCTGTCCGTCGGATACTTCGGCGGCGCGCAGGAGACACCGAAGTTCCAGCTCAACCGCCTGCTCGTGCCCCGAGTGGTGGGATCTGAGCACGGCCGTTCCAACCAGGCGAAGCTGTTCCGTGAGTGCCTGGAAGAGTTCCTCGGCGCCAACCCACCGAGCCCCGCCGCCACCGAGGGAAGCGACGTCCTCACCGGGGTTACCACCGGGGCGCGGCGCTTCGCCACCACCGGCGACGGCGCGACCCGATCGCTCCACGTCTTCACCGACGGTCTCGTCAACGTCGGCTGCCTGGACATGAACCGCTACTTCGACCTGGAGCTGACCGACGAGGAACTGTCCGAGGGCTGCGTGGCCTCCGGAGAGACCCCTGAGGACGGTCTGGGCGGTATCGAGGTGAACGTCGTGCTTCAACCCGCGCCCGCGGCCGAACTCGACAACCGTCAACTCCCCCTCATCGAGGACTTCTGGAACACCGTGTGCGACATCCACGACGGGTCACGGCCATGCGCGACCGCACCCGGTGAGTCCGCTACGACGGAGACCACTGTTCCCACCGACGGCGACCCGGTCGAGGATCCGGAGGTGGTGCTCCCAAAACCGAAACCGAGTGAACCCGACCGGGAGGAGATCCCCGCGGCCATGCTGTTCGACTTCGACTCGGCCGAACTCCGGGACAGCGCGGAGACGGTCCTCGACGAGGTCGCCGAGCGTCGACCGGATCGCACGGCGCCCATCACCGTCATCGGACACACCGACTCCAAGGGCAGCGATTCCTACAACGATGACCTCTCCCTACGCCGCTCCCGGGCCGTGGCGGCTGAGCTGACCGCCCGCGGTTTCACGGACGTCACCGCGCACGGACGCGGAAGCCGTGAACCCTCCTGCACGGGCGACTACGACGACAACGGGCGGCTCCTCGACCCCGTGTGCGCGCGGGAGAACCGGCGGGTCGTCCTGGAGTACGACGGAGGCCGGACATGAACGACGACGATTTCCCCTACAACCCCGACGACAACCTCGATCCCCTCCACCCCGACAGATACGGGCACAACGTCCCTCCGAACGACGACGGCCACTTTCCCCATGAACCCGACCCCCGGAAGGTCAACAACCTCGAAGGCGCGGTCCTCCTACGTGCGGCCAGGAACGCCACACGGACTCTGGTCAACCGGGAGGCCGACGTCCGCTGGCTGCGCGGGGGCGTGATCAGCGCCCGTCGACGTGTCCAGGGGGCACTGGAGGAGATGGCGTCCTTCCACCGTCGGCGTCGTCTGGTCGAGGCGAACGAGTACATCGCCGACCTCGAACGCGACTTCTCGGGAATCCCCGCCAAGAGCAGGCAGGCGCCACCTTTGTACTACCGTCTCATCGCCGTCGTGGCGGTGCTGATGATCGCCGCGATCGAGACGTGGTTCCTCTACGAGGTCGCCCTCGACCTGTTGAGAGTCGAGCCCGGGGAGTGGCATGGCGCCCTCGGTCTGTGCCTCGGGATGCTCCTGGCCGTCGTCCTGTGGGCATGCGGACGCCTGCTCGCCGAAGCCGTGTGGGACATCCGCTCCGCGCCCGCTCGCGCGGCCACCGGGCCAGGCAGGGAGGACCCGGCTCCATGGCACTGGCGGCTGCGCCAGGCGGCGGGACGTGCCGTCAACCGCGGGCCCGGCTGGCTCAAGGCGCTCGTCGGCGTCATCGCGATCATGTGGATGGCGAACGTCTTCGGCATGCTCGCCGCCTATCGGGCCGGTTCCCAGGAGGGGATGCCGATCATCCTCGCGGAACCCGACGTGATCCTCCTCATCGTCACACTGGCGCTCGGCGCCGTGCTCCTGGAGTCGCTGGTGCACAACCCGTACGCCGCGAAGATGAAGAAGGCCAGGCGCCGCCTCGACGCCGAGATCCATGTCTTCGAGGAGCAGTGCCGCAAGGCCCTCGACGCGCTCGCCGAGCTCGACACCGCCCACAGCGACATGCGTTCCAAGTGCGCCGCTCTCCAAGGGGTGGCCCGGGAAGAGACCGACCGGGCCTGGGACTCCTACATCCTGGTGTCCCGCCATCGCCACGGGATGCACGGCCCCGAGGCCCCAGAGCCCCGGACCCGGGCCGAGGAGGACGGTGAGAAGGCGCCTGTCGGGCCTCCCGGTGCCGACGCGTTCCAACGCTTCGACGGACTCCGGCAGCCCGATCCCGACATCGGTGTCCTCGACGAGGCCTGGCGGTTCATCCGCTTCCACGACCCTTCCCCGCTGCGACAGAGATACGAGGAGTTGGTGGCCCAGCTCCGTGACGATCTACCCGTACCCGCTTCGGACCCGAGGGAGCACTCCGATGCCGTCTGACACCGCGACCGTCACCCCCGGTCCCACCGCCCGCACTGCTCCTGTCGGGGAGCTCGCCGGGCACCGCTACCGCATCGCCCAGGACGCGCGCCGACTGACGGACACGTACTGGAAGACCCGTGCCGCGCTGGACCGTCTCGCCGACGCCCACCGTCTCCCCAGCCTCGCGCACGTCGCCCGACCCTCCGACTCCCCTGTCCAGAAGTGGCTCCTGCCACAGGACCTGGGACCCTCTCCCATGCCGGTGGCGGACGACCCATCGCGGCCGGGAGACGACACGCAGCCCCCACCGCGACGCGTGCGGTCCGCGCTCGTGTGGACGGTCTCCGCAACGCTGCTGTTGGTGCTGCTCGCCCAGTCGGGCGCTGATCTGCTGGTCACGGGACTCGGCGTCGAACTTGCCTGGGCTCCGCTGGGCTACCTTCCCGGCCTCTTGTTGGCGACCGTATGGCTCACGGCCGGCTCCTCCCTGGTCGCATCCGGTGGGGGCCACGCCCGTACCGGGGGCCGCACACGCAGCAGGGCCGGGATCCTCGTCTACCTGTTCGTGTGCGTGATCGTGGTGTCCTGGCCCGTGATGTGGGTCGTGGCGGTCGTGGGGGCGACACCGGTCCGCCCTCTGCCGGAGGTCACCGCCGGGGTCCTGACCGCCGCCGCTGTGTTCACCGTCCTGCCGGCACAGATACGCCACCACCGATCGGCTTCCTCGAACGGTCGAAGGACGTCCGCCACGCGTCCGTGGGACGGCGTCGTCGGTGCCCTGCGGTCGGCGGCCGCCCGTCGCAGGGTCCGTGTGCGGCGCGAGCGGGCAGGGCGTGCGCTCTTGGCGCACACCCAGGCGTGGGAGCGTGTCCTCCACGAATGCCACCGTGTCGCCGATCCCAAGTCCGATAACGGGGAACTCCTCGTCGAGGCGCTGGGGCGCCTGGGCTCGGAATCACCCACGATGGAGGGTTCGGAACTCGCCGCCAACGTGTCCAACCTGGCCTTCTTGGGTAACAGCGCCACCGCTGTGCGGTGTCTGGCCCGCTACCACCCGTCGGTACTGGGAACGCGGTTCGACGCCATGGCTCCCGCCCCGGGCCCTGTCCAAGGCGGTGCCTGACCATGTCGGGTGTCCACGCGGCCCCTGCGCGTTGGTGGTCCTGGCGAAGGGACGCGGCCGAGGATGACGTGCGCCGCTACACGTCCGCTCTCCTGTCCGATACCCGCGCCGAGATCGTCAGGGCCGACCAGAAGGCGGCGATCCTCTTCGCTGCCGTGGGTATCGCCACCGGTGTTCTGTCGGGAGCAGTGCTGGACGGGCGGTGGACCCCGGCGGAGCTGAGCTCCTTCGGGGCGGTCCTGTGGTGGATCGGCTCAGCGGCGGGTGTGTGCGCCATGGCGGCGTTCACGCTGGCGGTCTTTCCCAAGACCAGTGACCACACGGTCGTGGCGCACCCCGACTTGATCCGGTTTTACGGTGACGTGTTGCGAGCTGACCGGGAGAACCGGCTCGAACAGGCACTGCGCTGGTCGAGCACCATGGAACTCCAACGGTTGGTCACACAGGTGAAGACGTTGTCAGCGATCACCGTCCGCAAGTACCGATTGATCCAGATTGGGACCGTGTCCATGGCGACTGCTGTCATGGGACATCTGGCGGCCGGGCTGGTGCAGTTGCTATAACCTCGCGAGCCGATCAGGCGCTGAGGTCGGCGTCCGCGCGTGTGGCACGTAACGGGCACGCGGCCCGTACGGACCCCTAGAAACGCGTTAGGCCAGGTGTTCGGTTTCCACCGATCTACCTGGCCTTCTGCTGCGTGGAGCGGATGACGGGAATCGAACCCGCGTTATCAGCTTGGGAAGCTGAAGTTCTACCATTGAACTACATCCGCGCGGCACCGCCGGAAGGACCCGGCTGGCAACGGATGCCATCCTAGCCCAACTCCGGGGCGGGTGGGCAACTCGGCGCGGACCGCCACCCGGGCGGGGATCGCCGCTACGCTGCGTTGCCCCAGGCGGTAGGTTCGGACCGTGCTGCTCTCCGATCGCGATATCAGGTCCGAAATCGACGCCGGGCGGGTCAGGATCGACCCCTTCGACCCCGGCCTCGTCCAACCCTCCAGCATCGACGTCCGGCTGGACCGCTTCTTCCGGGTGTTCGAGAACCACAAGTACCCGCACATCGACCCCTCGGCCGAGCAACCGGACCTCACCCGGCTGGTCGAGACCGACGGTGAGGACGCGTTCGTCCTGCACCCGGGCGAGTTCGTGCTCGCGTCCACCTACGAGGTCGTCAGCCTCCCGGACGACATCGCGAGCCGCCTGGAGGGCAAGAGCTCTCTGGGGCGCCTGGGGCTGCTCACCCACTCCACGGCCGGGTTCATCGATCCGGGCTTCTCCGGGCACGTCACGCTGGAGCTGTCCAACGTGGCCACCCTGCCGATCAAGCTCTACCCGGGCATGAAGATCGGGCAGCTGTGCATGTTCCGCCTGTCCTCCCCGGCCGAGCACCCCTACGGCTCCGCGGGCTACGGATCGCGTTACCAGGGGCAGCGGGGACCGACGCCGTCCAGGTCCCACCAGAACTTCATCCGCACCCCGATCAGCCCGGAGAGCGTCTAGCCGGGACCGGGGGCAGACAGGGCGTTTTGTTTACGGTACGGTCCTGAACGGACACGGACTGTCGTTTGATCCCCCTGTCACTAGTATGTGACTAAGGTCACTATCTTTCCGTGTGTGGTGTAAATCACAAAGGAGCCTTTCGGGGCTCCGGCATCCGCTGCCACAGGTCGGCGGACCGTTTTTACGACGTTTAAACATGTTATTTGGTGGTTACTTAGCGCCTGAACTGTACGTACACACCTCGGTAAGGTTGCGCCCCGACGTGAACCAGGTAGCGGTTCCGCCCTGATGAGGGGCGCGCAAGGGGGCTCCGCGCACGCCGACTACCTGTGGGAACCGCGGGTCGGCGATGGGGCGGAACTGTTGCCCCGGCACGCCTCGCGGTCGGGACAGCCCCCTAGAGGAGACCGTGCCAGCAGTACGCGCAGACCACTTGTACAAGGTGTTCGGCAGACAGTCCAGAGCCGCCGTCGGGCGGCTCTCGGACGGCAGCCACCGTGACACCATCGCCGACCTCGACGTGACGGCCGCCGTCATCGACGTGTCCTTCGAGGTCGAACCGGGCGAGATCTTCGTCGTCATGGGCCTGTCCGGATCGGGGAAGTCCACCCTGATCCGGATGCTCAACGGCCTCCTGGAACCCACCGCGGGGACGGTCGAGGTCGACGGCGTGGACATCACCGCGCTCAGCAGGAAGAGCCTCCTGAAGCTGCGGGGCGAGAAGATCAGCATGGTCTTCCAGCACTTCGCGCTCCTGCCGCACCGCACGGTCCTGGAGAACGCCGCCTACGGCCTGGAGCTGCGGGGCCTGTCCCGCGCCGAGCGGAGCCGCAGGGCGGGGGAGACCCTCGAACTCGTGGGGCTCGGCGGTTGGGAGGACAAGCTCCCGCACCAGCTCTCGGGAGGCATGCAGCAGCGTGTGGGCCTGGCCAGGGCACTGGCCGCCGACACCGACATCATCCTCATGGACGAGGCGTTCAGCGCCCTCGACCCGCTCATCCGGCGGGACATGCAGACCCAGCTCCTGGAACTCCAGAAGAGCCTGGGCAAGACCATCGTCTTCATCACGCACGACCTCAACGAGGCCATGCGCCTCGGTGACCGGATCTGCGTGCTGCGGGACGGCCGCGTCGCCCAGATCGGCAGCGCGCAGGAGATCCTCAGCGCGCCCGCCAACGACTACGTCGAGCGCTTCATCGAGGACGTCGACCGCACCCGCGTGCTCACCGCCGCGTCGGTGCTCGACCCGAGCGCCCCCGCGGCCGACTCCTCGGCGCCCGAGGTCGGCGCCGACACCCTGGTCGCCGACCTGTACGCCAGCGCGGCCGCCTCCGACCGCCTCCGCGTGGTCGACGAGGACGGCACCGTGCTCGGCACGGTGACCCGCAACTCCGTACTGGCCGCGCTCGCGGGCGGGAAGGAGACCCCGTGACACCCGTTGACTTTCCGCCGTCCCTGCCGATCGGTGACGGCTTCGAGGCACTCAACGCCTGGCTCAAGAGCACCTTCGGCCTCTTCTTCGACGCCGTAGGCGAGTTCATCCGCTGGGCCGTGAGCGCCCTGTCCGGCTTCTTCACCGAGCCGGCCGCCGGACAGCTCGCCTTCGTGGCCGCCGTGATCATCGCCGTTCCGCTGCTGCGCCGCCGGCGGCTGCCGCTGGTGGTGATCGTCGCCGCGGTCTCGCTGCTCTACGTGCTGCACGCGCAGTTCGCGCTCGGCAACACCATCGTCAACAGCCTGCCGCCGCAGCTCTTCCTGTGGGCGATGAACCTGTTCGACCAGCAGTACGTGGACGCCTACTTCTGCATCTCGCTGGTCTTCCTGGTCGCGGTCACCGTCCTGGGCGTGCTCGACCGGGGCACCCGGGTGCGCACCGGCGTCGTCGCGGGCGGCTGGCTCGTGCTGGTCCTGCTCGGCTGGCTCGTGCTCCCGATGTTGGTGACCCGGCCCGGGGCACTGCTGATGATCCTGCTGCTGAGCCTTCTGGCGCTCTCGGTGGCCGGGTGGCGCATGGGCCTGTTCGGCCTGATCGCCCTCACCCTGGTGGCCTCGGTCGGCCAGTGGACCAACGCCATGGACACGCTCGGCCTCGTCCTCGTGGCCAGCGCCATCGCCGTGGTCATCGCGATCCCGATCGGCGTCCTGGCCGCCTACAACGACCTGGTCAGCAAGATCGTCAAGCCGGTCCTGGACCTGATGCAGACGCTGCCCGCGTTCGTGTACCTGATCCCGGCGATCTTCTTCTTCTCCATCGGCGCCGTCCCCGGCGTGGTCGCCACCATCGTGTTCGCGATGCCGCCCGGCGTCCGCCTGACCGAGCTGGGCATCCGCCAGATCGACAAGGAGCTGGTGGAGGCGGGCGAGTCCTTCGGCGCCTCCCCGACCAAGGTCCTCACCGGCATCCAGCTGCCGCTGGCCCTGCCCACCATCATGGCCGGGGTCAACCAGGTCATCATGCTCGGACTGTCGATGGTCGTCATCGCGGGCATGGTCGGCGCGGGCGGCCTGGGCAGCGAGGTCTACCAGGGCATCACCCGCAACGACGGCGCCCTCGGTTTCGAGGCCGGTATCGCCGTGGTCATCCTGGCGATCTTCCTCGACCGCCTGACCGCGGCCGTCACCCGCAACAGCCCGCGCGCGGCCGCGTCGGCCGCCTGAGCGGCGTGCCCGCCCCGTCCAGCCCCGCACACCGAATTCCCCGAGGGAAGGAACCCCACGATGTACAGCCGTAAGCGCATGACGGCCCTCTCCGCCGCCGGCATGAGCGCCGCGCTCCTCCTGACCGCCTGCGGCGGCGGTGGCGGTGAGAGCCTGACCGGCCCGGAGGAGGGCGGCGAGGACGCCAAGGAGATCAACATCGCGCTGATCGCCTGGGAGGAGGGCATCGCCGTCACGCACATGTGGCAGGCCATCCTGGAGGAGAAGGGCTACGACGTCACGATCACCGACGTGGACGTCGCCCCGATGTACCAGGGCGCGGCCAACGGCGACGTCGACCTGTTCCTCGACACCTGGCTGCCGGTGACGCACGCCGACTACTGGGAGGACTACGGGGACCAGCTGGAGGACCTCGGCGCCTGGTACGACAACGCCAAGCTGACCATCACCGTGCCCTCCTACATGGAGGACGTCAACAGCATCTCCGACCTGACCGACCACGCCGACGAGCTGGGCGGCCGGATCGTGGGCATCGACCCGGGCGCCGGGCTGACCCGCGTCACCCAGGAGGAGGCCATGCCGGGCTACGGCCTGGACGGGGACTTCGAGCTGGTCACCTCCTCCACCGCCGCGATGCTCGCCGAGCTCGACTCGGCGATCACCGAGGAGGAGCCCATCGTGGTGACCCTGTGGCGTCCCCACCCGGCCTACGCCCAGTACGACCTGAAGGACCTGGAGGACCCCGAGGGCCTGATGGGCGACGCGGAGACCATCCACGCCGTCGGCCGTGACGGCTTCGGTGAGGAGTACCCCGAGCTCACCGGTTGGCTGGAGAGCTTCCAGCTCAGCGATGACGAGCTGGCCACCCTGGAGGTCCAGACCCTCCAGGAGCATCAGGACGACCCGGAGGCGGGCGCCCGCGCCTGGCTCGCGGAGAACCCCGAGTTCCTGGAGCGCACCCTGGGCGGGGACGCCGAGGGCCTGGAGTTCTAGAGGCGCGCGGGGCGGTTTCCCCCGCACGCGCACCGGCCCCGGAGAGCACTCCGGTACCGCGCACACGAGAACGGGCCGTCCCCGAGGGGGCGGCCCGTCCGCGTTCCCGGAGACCGCACGCACGCGGCCCCGGACGTGCCGTCAGGGCGCGTAGTAGCCGCCCTGGGCGCCTCCGTAGCCCTGGTCGAGCTGCCTGCGGCGCTCCCGTCTGGGCAGCAGGTAGGCCGCGAGCATGCCGCCGACGAACCCGAAGAGGTGCGCCTGCCACGAGACGCCGGGGTACTGGGGCAGGACCCCCCAGATCATCGTCCCGTAGAAGAGGACCACGCAGATCATGATGACGATGTCGATGGTCTTGCGCTCGACGATCCCGCGCAGGACCGTGTAGCCGAAGTAACCGAAGACCAGGCCGCTGGCGCCCACGGTGAGGGAGAACGGTGAGCTGAACAGCCACACGCCCACACCGCTGACCAGGATGATGATCAGCGTGGTGAGCAGGAACCGCCCCAGGCCGCTGAACGCGACGAGCGAGCCCAGCACGAGGAACGGCAGCGAGTTGCCGATGAGGTGTTCCAGGTTCCCGTGCATGAACGGCGCGGTGAACACGGTCCAGGGCCCCTGGAGGTCCCAGGCGCGCAGACCGTACTGCTGGTCGAGCCTTCCGAGGAGCACGAAGCTGTCGAGGATCTCGAAGACCCACATGGCCGCGAGCATCCCCGCTACGGTCAGGATGGCGGTGATTCTGGACTGCTTCACCCCATCGAGAGTAGAGGACACTGCCTTGCGGCGGTATGTCCGTACGGGGCGTGGTGGGTAATTGCCCGAAGTGTCGGGATATGTCGCGGCGGGTCGGCGCGAGTGGTGCCGCTCCGCGCGGAGGAGGGGGTCGCGGTCCCCGGCAGGGGGCGGACCTCGGGAG
>NZ_QPFC01001047.1:0-3480 GCF_003427465.1 Nocardiopsis sp. TNDT3
GAGGGGGAACGCGCTGCCGGACCGCGAGGGGGCGCGGGCGCCCTCCGAGGGCCCGTTTCCTCCGCCGGGTGTTGCCAGTGCGGCCCGTGCGCCACAGGATGGGTCCTGCCGACGGCCCCAGGGGCCGTACCGACGGGCGGAAGGCAGGACATGACCGGTTCGACGACATCCAGCACCGTGGGCGACATCCTCCGGCGCAGCGCGGCGCGCACCCCCGGGCGTACCGCGCTGGTCTTCGGCGGGCGCTCCTGGACCTACGCCGACCTGGACGCCGCGGTCACCCGGGCCGCCGCACGCCTGCTCGGCCTCGGCGCCGTCCGGGGCGACCGGGTCGCGGCCTACGGCAGGAACTCCGACGCCTACCTCATCGGGTTCCTGGCCTGCGCCCGGGCGGGGCTGGTCCACGTGCCGGTCAACTTCGCCCTCAAGGGGGAGGAACTGGCCTACCTGCTGGAGCAGTCCGGCAGCACCATCGTCCTGACCGACCCCGCCCTGCGCCCGGCCGTGGACGCGCTGCGCGACGGGACCGGCGTGGAACAGGTGCTGGAGCTGCGCGAGGGCCCCGGTTCGCTGCTCGCCGACAGCCTGGAGGGGCCGGTGCCCGAACTGGACGCCGGGGTCCGCGACACCGACCTGGTGCAGCTGCTGTACACCTCCGGTACCACCTCCCGCCCCAAGGGCGCGATGATGACCCACCGGGCCCTCGTCCACGAGTACCTGTCCTGCGTGGTGGGCCTGGACCTGTCCGCCGACGACGAGCCCCTGCACGCCATGCCGCTCTACCACAGCGCGCAGATGCACGTCTTCCTCATGCCGTGGCTGGCGGTCGGGGCGCGCAACACCCTGGTGGAGGCGCCCGACCCCGCCGACCTGCTGGAGCGGATCGAGACGGCCGGACACCGGGCCTTCTTCGCCGCGCCCACGCTGTGGGTGGCGATGGCGGGCCACCCCGACTTCGCCCGGCGCGACCTGACGAGCCTGCGCAAGGCCTACTACGGGGCCTCCGTCATGCCCGGCCCGGTGCTGGAGAGGCTGCGTTCGACCCTGCCCGGACTGGGCTTCTACAACTGCTTCGGGCAGAGCGAGATCGGCCCGCTGGCCACCGTGCTGCGCCCCGAGGAGCACGACGCGCGCCCCGCCTCCGCGGGCCGATCCGCCCTGTTCGTGGAACTCAGGGTGGTGGACGACAGCGGCCGCGACGTCGCCCCCGGGGAGCTGGGCGAGGTGGTGTACCGGTCGCCGCAGCTGTGCCAGGGCTACTGGGACAAGCCCGAGGAGACCGAGGAGGCCTTCCGGGACGGCTGGTTCCACTCCGGCGACCTGGTGCGCGCCGACGCCGAGGGCTACATCGAGGTGGTGGACCGGATCAAGGACGTCATCAACACCGGCGGCGTGCTGGTGGCCTCCCGCGAGGTGGAGGACGCCCTGTACACCCACCCCGGGGTGGCCGAGGCCGCGGTGGTCGGCGCGCCCGACGAGAGGTGGATCGAGGCGGTGACCGCGTTCGTGGTGCCCACCGGGGAGGCCGACCCCGAGACCCTGCCCGACGACCTGGTGGAGCACGTGCGCGCCCGTCTGGCGGCGTTCAAGGCCCCCAAGGAGGTACGGGTGGTGGACGAGCTGCCGCGCAACGCCTCCGGCAAGATCCTCAAGCGCGAGCTGCGCGACCGCATCGCCTGACCGGCACCGCGCCGGGGTCGTCTCCGGGGCCGCGCGCCGCCGTGCGCGCGGCCGGAGCGCCGGGTGGGCGGCTGCGGCTCAGCCCATGCGGTCGGGCGCCTCCTCGGCGTAGCGGGCGGCCAGGGTGTGGAAGGCCAGTTTGGGCTCCCAGTGGCCGTCGTCGGGGGACAGCCCCGACTCCAGCGGTGGCGGGCGCACGATCCCGAAACTGGCCATGTCCTGGTCGCGGGTGGGATCGGGGGAGTAGCGGCAGTCGCCCTCGATGAACATGCACACGAACGCCCCGTGCACCTCCTCGGTCTCGAACACGTCCAGCAGGTCACTGATGAGGTCTGCCTGCACCCGCTCGTCGCGCACGTACCCGTCCCTGACCCTGCGGTCCCCCAGGTCGCTCCAGTCCAGGATGTCCGAGCCCGAGCCGCCCCTGTCCCGGGCGCCCTCGTAGGAACAGCAGCCGAACTCGGTGACGACCAGCGGTTTGCCGTGGGCGCGCAGCCGACGCAGCCCCTGCCGGTAGGAGCGGCGGGTGAGCTCGTCCAGGTAGTAGTCCACGCCGACCACGTCGAACGGCGTCCAGTCCACGGTCTCCCATGCACCGGAACCGTAGGTGAGCGGCCCGTGGAACCTCGCGCGCGCGGTGTCCGCCAGCTCGCGCAGCAGCCGGTTGAGCCTGCGGTCGAACCACGGCAGCAGGGGGAAGAGCAGCCCCAGCGCGCGCGTGCGCCGGTCCAGGTCGCGGCCGGGCAGCACCCCGGCGGCGAACAGGCTGATCTCGCAGCCCACGTTGAGGCCCACCCGTTCGGGGTGGTCGCGGCGCAGCCGTTCGGCGGCCTCGGCGGCCCGGCCCAGGTTGGCCGTCAGCTCGCCCGGCGCGGCGTCGACCAGGCGGGGCTGGACCCACACGTACAGCCCCCGGCCCAGCGCCAGGCGGGCCGCCTCCTCCAGCCGCCCGAGGTCCTCGCCGAAGACGGTGACCGCCGTGCAGTGCAGGTCCTCGCGGATCACCCGCATCTCCCGGTCCACCACATCCGGGCGCCACCGCGGCCGGGAGTTCTGACCGGGCAGGTAGCTGGAGCCGACGTCGTACAGGATCCCCCTCTGCGCCAGGGGGCGGCGCGGCCCGCCCGCGTCGGGGAAGGGGGTGCCCGCCCGGCCGCGGCCGCGCAACGCGTACACGACCCAGAAGGCGGCCAGGCCCGGGCCGAGGGAGAGCACCGCCTGCCAGGGTTCCGGAGCGGAGGACAGGCGCAGGCCGAGTTCATCGGAGAGCACGCCGACGGCGGTCAGGGCCGTTCGCGCGGCCAGCGGCGTCCACACCTCCCCGGTGGTCGTTCTCAGGGCCCCGAGGAACAGGCCCAGGAGGAACACCTCGCCGGAGAGCGCCGCCGAGCCGGTGACCGCGGCGGCGAAGAGCGTGTACAGGGCGGCCTGGCCGAGGAGAGCCGCCCACGGGGGGTACCGCAGCCCCAGGTGGTGCTGCGCGTAGCCGCGGAAGACCAGTTCCTCGGGCAGTATCTGGGCCGCCAGGAGCAGGGGCAGGGTCACGGCCAGGGCCGAGGCGGCGCCCCCGACCGCGCCGGTGTCCGGGGTGGCCGCGCCCAGGGCCCGCGCCGCGCCCAGGAGCGCGGCCGAGGCGAGCAGGACGGTGAGGGCTGCGGCCAGCGGGACGGGCCATCCCCGGGGCGCGAGGCCGAACGCGGGGGTCGGCGCGCGGTCCAGGAAGCGGCGGGCGGCCCACAGCAGCGGCGGCACCAGCGCCGTGCACAGCGCGGCCCGCACGGCCAGGGCGGGGAGGGAGTC
>NZ_QPFC01000111.1:0-1954 GCF_003427465.1 Nocardiopsis sp. TNDT3
CCAGCGCGCCCTTGGGCACCGGGTGGGCGGAGTCGCGCAGCACCGCCAGCAGCCGTCCGCGCACCTGCCGGTCGGTGCCCGCGTAGGTCTGGCCGCGTCGGGGCGGACCGTCGTAGGCGGGCTTGCCCGCGAGCCGCCAGGCGCACTGGTGGGCGATCGGGCAGTCCGCGCACGCGGGCGTGCGCGCGGTGCACACCAGCGCCCCCAGCTCCATGACGGCCACGCCCCAGCGGGCGGCCACCGAGGGCGCGGACGGCAGCAGGGACTCGGCGAGGGCGGTCTCCGTCTTCGTCTGGGTTTTCGGCGGGTACTGGACCCCGGTTTCGGCTCTCGCCAGGACACGTCGAACGTTCGTGTCCAGAATGGCGTGCCGCTGACCGAAGGCGAAGCTCGCCACCGCCGCCGCGGTGTAGGAGCCCACGCCCGGCAGGGACAGCAGGGTGGCGTGGTCCTCGGGGACCCGCCCGCCGTGTTCCTCGGTGATCGCCACCGCGCACGCGTGCAGGCGCAGCGCCCTGCGCGGGTAGCCGAGCCGGTTCCACATGCGCACAGCCTCACCGGAGGGCTCCCGTGCCAGGTCGGCCGGGGTGGGCCAGCGCTCCATCCAGGCGTTCCAGGCGGGCAGGACACGCACCACGGGCGTCTGCTGGAGCATGATCTCGCTGACCAGGATCGACCACGGTGAGGCGTCGGGCCGTCGCCAGGGGAGGTCGCGGGCGTGGCTCTCGTACCACGCCAGAACCGGGGTGCTGTAAGGGTTATCGCTCATCTTTAACTGGGAATCGGCGGGTTGAGTAGGTGAGGTACACGCAAAACCGCAATACTACGGCGCATGGCGTCAAGTACCGGACAACCAGGAGCCGTCAGCCGCGAGACCTACTGGAAGCGGCGAGCCTTCGTGCTGGCCGGGGCCCTGTTGTTGCTCGCGCTCATCGCGTACGCCTGCCGTCCCTCCGGGGAGGAGAGCGGCGAGCCGACCCGCTCGGACGCGGGCATCGAGGCCTCCCCCAGTGTCTCACCCACCGAGCCCTCCGCGGACGCGAGCGAGGAACCCGAGGCCGATCCCTCCGAGGGGGCACGGGAGAGCGCCGACCCCTCCGAGGACGCTGAGGACTCCGGCGGCTCCGCGGCCGGCGACGGCGGCTCCGCCGAGGGCGGGGAGGGCGGCGAGGTGCCCGCTCCGGAGCGCCCCGAGGACGCCTGCCGCCCGCAGGACATCGTGGTGACCTTCGAGTACGCGGAGGAGGACCAGGAGGTCTACGGGGCCGGCGCCAACCCGGGCTTCAAGATCACCGTGGTCAACACCGCCGAACAGACCTGCACCGTGGACGTGGGCGGCGAGGCCATGGAGATCCGCATCCACTCGGGCGACGACCGGATCTTCTCCACCGCCGACTGCGCGGAGGACAAGAGCGCGGAGAAGCGCCAGATCAGCAGGGGCGTCCCGCACGAGTACACGTTCACCTGGGAGCGGATGCGCTCCTTCGAGGACTGCCGCGGCACCGAAGCCTCGGCGCAGCCCGGCTGGTACCGGGCCAACCTGCACGGGGACTACGCCGGGGACCAGCCCGAGCTCCCCTTCCAGCTCAAGGCCTGAGCCGCCGCGCACCGCGGGCCGGGGGCGACGCACACCCCGGCCCGCGGTGGCGGTTGCGCGGTGCGGCGAACCCCTTTACGCCATGGGAGTCTGAGGATACTCTTTCCGCAGTTGGGAGCGCTCCCAAGCGGGCGCTCCTCCGGGGGTGCCCGCTCTCGTCTTAAGGAGTCCCCACGTGAAGGACCTCCTCGTACGGACCGCGGCCCCGGTCGCGGCGCCCGCCGCCCCCGCCCGGGCCGACGGTGGCATGGCGGAGGGAGGCGGGACGCGACGATGCGCTACCGCGGACCGGCGGAACTGACGGTCGTCCGCCACGGGCAGAGCGCGTTCAACGCCGCCCTGGCCGCCGCCGCGCGC